>JBARBX010000335.1:0-26815 GCA_049793535.1 Steroidobacteraceae bacterium
GTGCCCGCCGCCAATGACGAGGCAGTCGTAGCGGGATGGCGCGGCCGCGGGCGTCATGGTCAGTGCACCCGCCCAAGATCGCGCAGCACGGCGCGCGCGGCGTTCGCACCCGGCGCTCCCATCACGCCGCCGCCCGGATGCGTGGTGGAGCCGCACATGTAGACGCCCTTCACCGGCGCGCGATATTGCGCATAGCCGGGCACCGGCCGGTTGAACAGCAGCTGATCCATGGTCAATTCGCCTTGGAAGATGTTGCCTTCGGTCAAGCCCACCTCATTCTCGATGTCCCAGGGCGTGCGAATTTCGGCATGCAGAATCAGCTCCTTGAAATTCGGGCTGTGCCGGGCAATGGTATTGATCACGGTGTCGCCGAAGGCCTTGCGCTTGGCGGCATCCCAGGGCCCATCCGCCAGTTGGTACGGGCAGTATTGAACGAACACGGACATATAGTGCTTGCCGTCCGGGACCATGGGCGGATCGATCTGCGAGGGAATCCGCATGTCGATGTAGGGCGCCCGCGACCAGCGCCCGTCCTTCCAGTCATCGTAGGCGCGTTCCATCATTTCGATGGTGTCCGTGACATGCATGTCGCCGCGCGTGCAGGGTGAGCCTTGCGGAATGGCCGGAAATTGCGGCAGGCCGTCCAGCGCGATGTTCAATTTTCCGGAAGAGCCGCGAATCTTGAAGTTCTTCACCTGGCGCAGGAACTCCTCCGGCAAGTCCTTGGCATCCATGGTCTCGAGAAACGTGCGGCGCACATCGAGATTGGAGATGACTAACGGGGCGCGGATTTCCTCGCCGTCGGCGAGGGCGACGCCGGCGGCACGGCCACCGTGCACCAGTATCCTCGCGACGGGTGCCGCACTGCGGATGGTGCCGCCGCCGGCCTCGAACGAGGCGCCGAGCGCCTTGCTGATGGCGCCCATGCCGCCGCGCGCGAAGCCCCAGGCGCCGACGGTGTCGTCGATGTCGCCCATGTAGTGATGCAGCAGAACGTACGCGGTGCCCGGCGAGCGCGGACCCAAGGCCGTGCCGATGATGGAGCTGCCGGCAAAATGCGCCTTGACTATTTCGCTCTCGAAATATTCGTCGAGAAAATCCGCCGCGCTCATGGTCCAGAAGCGCAGAGTGTCGTACATGCGCTGTTCGCCCAGGCCGTGAAAACGCCTGCCGAGATACAGCAACTCTTGCAGATCCCGAGGTTTGAATGAAGTGGGATCGGGCGGCTCGCGCATCAACAGCGGCTTGATGAATTTGCACTGCCTCATGACGTCGCGCGAATATCGATCGTAGGCCTCCGCGTCGCGTTTCGAGTGCCGGGCAATCTCCCGGCGCAACGCGTCATGATTGTCGTACAGCGCCAGGTGCCCGCCGTCCTGCATCATGGTGCATCCCCCCTCGTAGGGAATGACCTGCAGTCCGTACTTGGGCAGCTCCAGGCCGCGAATGATCTCCGGCCGCAGCAGGCTGCACACATAGGAGCAATTCGAGTAGGTGAAATCCTCGTACAGGCGGCGGCTCACCGCCGCGCCGCCGATGTAGGGCTGCCGTTCGAGCACCAGCACCTTGAGCCCCGAGCGCGCAAGGTAGCAGGCGGCAACCAGGCCATTGTGGCCGGCCCCGACGATGATGGCGTCGGGCCCGCTCAAGCGGGCACTTTGTGCGTGGCGCCGCTTGCCTTCAAGGTGGCGTCCACCGCGATCTCAAAGGCCTTCAAGGTATCGGCGAGACAAGACGCATCGTGCGCCGCCGAGACGAACCACGGCTCGCGCGAGTCGGGCTCGCACAGCACACCCTCGTCGTGCAGCACCTGCGCCATGGCGTCGTAGAACGAATAGTCGCTGCTCTTCCAGGCGCGGTAGTTGCGCGGCGGTTCGTGCGCGAAGTACAGCCCGCTCATGGACGGATGACCGACGAAGCTGTGAGCGATGCCCCGAGCGCCGAGCACGGCGCGCATTCCTAAGCGCAGGCGCGTGCCGTAGTCGGCGATCCGCTCGAGCGCATCGGTTTCGTCGAGAATTTGCAGGGTCTTCGCCGCCGCCGCCAGCGAGATGGAATGCGCCGTATAGGTGCCGCCATGCGCGACGCCGCGCCCGATCTTGCGCATGATGTCCTCGCGCCCGGCCAGCACGGAGATGGGATAGCCGTTGCCGAGCGCCTTGGCGAAGGTGCAGAGGTCCGCTTTGACTCCGTAGAGTTCCTGCACACCGCCGCGTGCGACGCGAAATCCCGTCTTGACCTCGTCGATGAGCAGTACCACACCGTGCTTGTCGCACAAGCTGCGCGCCGCGCGCAGATATTCCGGTTCGGCGGCAATCCCGAGGCAATTGCCCATAATGGGCTCGATCAACAGACAGGCGATGCGGTGTGCATGGCGCTTGAACACGTCTTCGAGCTGATTGGCATCGTTGGCCTGCACGAAGTGCGCGAAGCTGCGGGTGCTGATGGGTACGCCTTCGCTGTACGGTTTCACCTCCGGATCCCCCACCTGCGACCACTTGTCCATGGGCGTGAACCACATCGCGGCGTCGAACAGGCCGTGGTAGCCGCCCTCGAGTATCACGTAGTCGTCCTTGCCGGTGTAGGCGCGCGCCAGGCGCAGTCCGGCCATGACCGCTTCGGTGCCGGAATTGGAATAACGCACGAGTTCGGCCGCCGGCACCATTTTTGAAATACGTTCGGCCACCTCGAGCTCGCGCTCGGTGGACAGGGCGAACACGCCGCCCACGCTCATGCCCTCGCGTGCCGCCTGATCCACTTCGGGGTGGGCGTAGCCCAGGATCGCCGGACCATAGCCCATCCGGTAGTCGACGTAGCCATTGCCGTCGAGATCGATGATGCGCGCCCCCGCCCCGCTCTTCACGTAGATGGTGCGATCCTCACCCCAGTAGCGGAAATTGGAAGCCACGCCGAGCGGCAGGCGTTTGACGGCATTGCGAAAATGCGCGTTGCTGTTGGTCAGTTTTCTGGCCATGACGTTCCCCTGAAGAATTGATGGATGCGGATATTGATATTTCTCGAGACCGTAACATTCAGCGCCGACCTCGTCCAGAACTATTATATGCTCATATAAACATAGTGCCGAGCGGCGCCTTGGAGCAGCCGCCGCACATCCTTTGGGACTAGGCGGGTGTGGCCCATAATCAGTGTTTTAGGGCCTTAAACGCAGTGTTGCACCGCTTCGACTTGCCAAGGGCGCACCCTTCGGCGTACATTAAATGCTCATATAAAAGGCTCGGGGAACGTCATGACCAACCTGTCCGCCGCCAAGCGTGCCCCGGAAACGCTAAGCGCCCCGCCGCATGCGCTACCCGCCTGGGTTTACAACAACAGCGACTTGAACCGGCTGGAACTCGAGCGGATTCTCAAACCGAGCTGGCAGATCGTGTGCCACCTCAATTCCATCCCCAAGGCCGGCGACTACGAGACTCTCGATCTGGGGCCGGAAAGCGTCATGGTACTGCGCGACCGCGACGGCTCGGTACGGGGTTTTCACAATGTCTGCCGGCATCGCGGTGCACGGCTCTTGGATGGCTCCGGAAACTGCCCGGCCACCATTACCTGCCCCTATCACGGCTGGACTTACCGGCACGACGGCGGCCTGATCGGCATGCCGGTACGAGAGAGCTTTCCGGGGCTCGATCGTGCCGAGCATGGCCTGCGCTCCGTGCGCACGGACATAGCCTTCGGATTCGTCTTTGTCTGCCTGGCGGGCGATCCGCCGCCGGTGTCGCAAGTCTGGGGCAAGTTGGCGGAGGAACTCCTGCCCTATCGGCTCGAAGAGATGGTGCCGTTGGAGCCCATTTCCCAGGAGACCTGGAACGTCGATTGGAAAATCGCGATGGACAATTATCTCGAGTCCTATCATGTGCCCATCGGCCATCCCGGGCTGTATCGCATGTTTACGCCGGACTACGAGGACCAGGCCTCCGTGCCCGGCGTCGCGCGCGGCCTCAGCTGGCTGCGCGAGAAAGAGTCGCCGCGCTGGTCGGAGGGCCTGTATCAGCGGCTGATCGGTCGCGTCACCGGGAATCTGCCGGAAGATCAGCGCCGCTGCTGGCGTTTCTACAGCGCGCTGCCAAATCTAGGCATTGACGTGTATCCCGAGCGAATGGATTTCTTCCAGGTGTTGCCCGACGGCCCCGGCCGGTGCATCGTTCGCGGCGGCGTGTTCGGCTTGCCCGACGAGCGCCGCGAAATGCGCGCGATCCGCTACTTGAGTTCGCGCATCAACACGCAGGTGAACAACGAGGACAAGTGGCTGTGCGGTCGCGTGCAGCGCGGTCTCGCGTCCGCCAGCTACAAGCCCGGGCCCCTATCGCAGCTCGAGCGCTGGATGTTCGAGTTCCACAACCTGCTGCGCGAGCGCATTCCCGAGATTGCTCTGGAGAATGCGCCCAAACAGTTTGCTTGATCGGGGCCGCTTGGGTTCAGCCGAGGTTGATCCAGGCTGACTTGGTCTGGGTGTAGGAAAGCAGACTCTCCACGCATTTATCGCGGCCTTGGCCCGACTGCTTGTAGCCGCCGAACGGCTGCGTCATGTCGCCGTGGTCAAAGCAATTCACCCAGATCACCCCGGCTTCCAGGTCGCGCACGGTCTTGTGGGCCACGCTCAAATCGCGGGTCCACACCGCCGCCGCCAATCCATAAATCGAATCGTTGGCGACAGCGAGCGCTTCGCCCAGGCCGTCGACCTCGATGGCAGCCGCCACCGGCCCGAATATCTCCTCCTGCGCGATGGTCATGCGGTTGTTCACGCCGGAAAACAGCGTGGGATTGACGAACGCCCCCGGCAGGTCCGGCGAGCCGCCGCCGAACTCCAGCCGCGCCCCTTCCGACTTGCCGCGGTTGATATAACCCATCACCCGGGAGCGATGCGAAGCGGTCACCAGCGGCCCTAAATTGATGGTGGGATCGAGCGGGTCTCCGGCGCGGTAGGCATCCTTGCCGCGTTCGATGAATCGCGCCAGGAATTCCTTGGCGATCGGACGATCGAGCAACAGCCGGGAGCCGGCGTTGCATACCTCGCCCATGTTGCCGTAGATGCCATTGATCGCGTAGGTCACCGCCGTATCGAGATCCGGCAAATCGGCGAGGAATATCTGCGGCGTTTTGCCCCCGCATTCCAGGCTGACGCGCTTCATGTTGGATTGGCCGGCGTAAATCAGCATCTGCTTGCCGATCTCGGTCGAGCCCGTGAACGCGATCTTGGCCACATCCATGTGCAGGGCCAGCGCGGCGCCCGCCGTTTCGCCCAACCCGTTCACCACGTTGAATACCCCCGGCGGACCGCCGGCCTCGACGAATAGCTGCGCCATCAACGAAGCCGACAGCGGCGATTGCTCCGCCGGCTTCAACACCACCGAATTGCCCGCGGCGAGAGCCGGCGCGACCTTCCAAGCCGCCATCAGCAGGGGATAGTTCCAGGGCACGATGCAGCCGACCACACCCAAGGGCTCGCGCAAAATATAGTGAAAGGCATCCGCGGCGGTGGAGGTCACCGTACCGTCGATCTTGTCGATCAATTCGCCGAAGTAGGCGAAATTGCGCGCCGCGGCCGGCACGTCGATGGTGACCATATCGGTGATGGGCTTGCCCATGCACAGGGTATCGAGCAGCGAAAATTTCTCGGCATTCTCCTCCAGCAGCCGGCTGTACGCAGCCATGACGGCCATGCGCTCGCGGGGCGCCTTGCGGCTCCAGACGCGTGCGTAATAGCTGCGCTTGGCGGCGGCGACAGCCGCATCGATGTCGGCCGCGGTGCCGGCGCTGACCTCGCACAGGGGCGCTCCGGTCGTGGGATTCACCACGGTAAATCGGCCGCCCGCAATCGAATCCACGTAGTTGCCGTCGATGAAGTGCCGGGTTTCATAGCGCACGGCCGCGGCGCGTGCATGCCAATCTTTCGTGGTCAGGGAAGTCAAATTCATCTCAGTGCTCCGATCGTTTGCGGGGTGAGCCGATCCTAAGGGTTGGTGCGCGGCTACGAGCCGACGGCGAGCCGTATTATAGACATTTTCACTAGTACTCGTTTGGCGGCCGGGCGAGCCCCAACATTGGCATGAGCGCGGCCAATTGCCGGCGGAATGCAGCCACGGCCAGCGCCGGCTGGGCCTGATCCGATGCCGCGTGACCGAATGCCACGATGCCTTGCTGCGTCGATTCGGCGATGGCGATTGCCGAGCGTCGCGTGTACGGCGCCAGCCGAGCCGCCAGATAGGCCGCGGCGCGCGCCCCGCGCTCGGTCTCGCACAGCGTGAAATCATGTTGCCGCACCAGGCTGCGACCGGGACCCAAGGGCAAGACCTGCCGGATAGTGAAGCCGTCGGCGCGCAGCTCGATCAGGTGATTCGGCGCGAAGAATCGCCACTGCCGCTCCGTTGCGGCGGTTCCCAATAGATGCCGGTACGATTGGGCGGCCCAGCGCGACGCAACCGCCTCGTTCGATTGCAGGCTTGCCGCCGACTCGAGCCACTGTTCGATCAAGAGTTTCCAATCAGCCGCCACCGCCGTGTCCGCCGGCGACCCTAAGGGCCGCGAGCGCCGGGGCGGCACGAAATCGCTCCAGGGATCCTCGGTATCGGGGTGCAATCGGCGGCGCTGCGTGGAACGCACCAGGACCAAGTCGCCGACGGTGCGCACGTCGAGGGGAATCAAATCGGCCCCGCCCCGCGCGCTCAAGCGCCGGCCGTGAAGATCAAAGCCAAGCCCGTGTACCGCACACGGAATGACGTCCAGGCGGCCGTCTTGCGCCGCGACCAAAATGTGCGGCGCCTCGCTGCAGCTATTGCGAAACGCGCGCACCTGTCCTTCTGCATCGCGCAGCACCAAGGCGCGTTCGCTGCCGAGGTCCACGCTGAAAAAATCACCGTGGGCGGGGATGCGCCCTCGGTGACCGGCGAATGCCCAAGACGCCTGGAACAGGGTTTCGCGCTCGCTCGCGAACAGCGGGGCATTGGCGTATACCCACCCCGCCAGGCGCCCATCGCCGGCCGCAACACCCGTCCGCTCGGCAGACGCTGCGAACTGGCCCGGGAAAACCGAGCGCAAATAGGCCATGGCGCGCCGCTTGGCGGCGGCGCGATCGATATCGGCTTCGGTCCGGAACGCGAAGTCCTGCCAGAGCATTTCCAGCACACCGATAAGACCGAGCGCGATTCCGTCCGGATCCAATTGCGGCTGGGAAGATTCGACGATCAGCCGCTCGATGAGCTCGCGTACCAAGGCCGCAAAGCTCTCATCCTTCTGTCCGCAAATATCGTAATATTCCTGGCGTGAGCTCGCTTCGCCCCAGAAGGCATACCATACGGAGACTTTTCGCGGGCTGGCGATTTCGGGGTCGAGATACAAATCCACCATCAGCTGAAGGGCCGCGACCGGCCGGGATTTGAGCCGCGTCACGGGCACGAGCAGCTGCTCCTCGAACTCGGCTGCGAGGAATTGCAGCGACGCGACCAGCATCGCAGCCTTGGAGGCGAAGTAGAAGCGGACGATGCCGGGTGACATTCTCGCGATCGACACGACCTTCTCCACGGTCGTTCGCGAGGGCCCGTAGATGTGCAGGGCGGAGATGCAGGCGTCGATCAAGCGCTGACGCTGCCGGCTGTGGGCATTGCGCGCGCGGGGCACGCGCACGGGTTTGGGGGTCTTTTTCTTGAGGGTACTCATGCTTCGATCGATGTTCTCATGATGCCGGCGGCCAAAGACGATGCCGAAGCGCGGGCACCGCGGCGCGCGGCACGCGGCGACTGGCTGACGCGCCGGGGGAAATGGCTCATCATCCTGCCGCCCATGCTGTTTTTGCTGGTTTTCTTCCTCATTCCCTTCGGATTTGCGCTGAGCATAAGCTTTGCCGACACGGCGGTGCGGGTGCCGCCTTACACCGACATTCTATCCGTGAGCCCCGACTGGCACATCCACCTCACACTGAATCTCGGCAATTTCAAGTACCTGTTCAGCGACGAGGTCTATGGGCTTTCGTACCTGTATTCGCTCAAGACGGCCTTCTTCTCGACCGTCATCTGCCTGCTGCTGGGGTATCCGATGGCCTATGGCATCGCGCGCTCTTCCAAGAGCATGCAGGGCATCCTGCTGCTCATCATCATCCTGCCTTTTTGGACCTCGTTCCTGCTGCGGGTCTATGCGCTCGAGGGAATCATTCGCGAAACGGGCCTGCTCAACACGGCGCTTCTCTGGCTGGGCATCATCCACCATCCCCTGCAGATCATGCGTACCACCCTCGCGGTGTACCTGGGAATCATCTACTCCTATCTGCCGTTCATGGTCCTGCCCCTGTTCGCAACCCTCGAGAAACTGGACCATTCATTGCTGGAGGCGGCCGGCGACCTGGGAAGCCCGCCCTGGCGCGCCTTCCTCGACGTCACCCTGCCTCTGTCCATGCCCGGCATCATCGCAGGGTCCATGCTGGTGTTTATCCCGGCGATCGGAGAATTTGTCATCCCCACCCTGCTCGGCGGGCCCGACAATCTGATGATCGGCCGGGTGCTCTGGGACGAGTTCTTCGGCAACCGCGACTGGCCCGTCGCCTCCGCCGTCGCCATCGCGTTTCTGGTGCTGCTGGTCGGCCCCATCGCGCTGTACCAGCACTACAGCACCAAGCAACTCGAGGCTTGAGGTGGAGAACCGCATCTCTCCGTTCCTGATCTCGATCCTGTGCATCGGCATCGCGATCCTCTACATCCCCATCCTGGTGCTGATCGGGTACTCGTTCAACGCATCCGCGCTGGTGAGCGTCTGGGGAGGATTCTCGACCCACTGGTACACCGAACTCATCCACAACGATCAGATCCTCGACGCGGCATGGCTGTCGCTCAAAATCGGCGTGGCGGTATCGACGGGCGCGGTGATCCTGGGCACGCTTGCGGCGATTTCGCTGGTGCGGTTCAAGGTGTTCCGCGGCCGGCTGTTGCTCACGGGCATGGTCAATGCGCCGCTGGTGATGCCGGAGATCATCACCGGCATCACCCAGTTATTGCTGTTCGTCTCCATGCTGAATCTTTTGGGCTGGCCGCATCGCGGCTTTACGACCATCGTGATAGCGCACATCGCCTTCTGCAGCGCTTATGTGACCGTGACCGTGCAATCGCGCTTGGCAAGCGCCGACCGCTCATTGGAAGAAGCCGCCATGGACCTGGGCTCGGGACCGGTTCGCGCATTCATCGACACCACCCTGCCCGGCCTTGCACCGGCCCTCGCCTCGAGCTGGCTGCTCAGTTTCACGCTCTCGCTCGACGATCTGGTGATATCGAGCTTCGTCTCGGGGCCGGGCGCCAGCACTCTGCCGATGGTGATCTTCTCCAAGGTGAAGCTGGGTGTGAGCCCCGATGTGAACGCATTGGCCAGCTTGATGATCTGCCTGGTCGGAGTGTGCGTGCTCATCGCCGGGAATGTCATGCGGCGCACCGAACGGCGGCGGCTGCTGGACGCGCAAATGGCCGAACGCTGAGGGTCGGCTCAGCCCGGCGCTAACCGCCTACGTAGCGCGGATCGTGGGCCGGGCGGCTGAAGATGTCCCGCACGCGCGCCTCGAACGCGCCGAGCGGCTCCCATGGATAGTCCGGGTCGAACGAGCACTGATCCCAGTCGGCGCAGAAATCCTTGCAGGCCTGGTACCAGCGGTGCCCGCTGAATTTCTCGCGGCCGTTGCGGTCGCGGCCGCCGTGGTGCGCGTAGTAGTAGGTCTGGAACAATCCGTGCTGCTCGACTATCCAGGTGACTTCCGCACGCACGTAAGGCCGGATGATTCCCGCGGCGACCTCCGAGTGGTTGTATGGCGCCAACTCGTCGCCCACGTCGTGAATCAGCGCGGCGACGATGAGTTCGTCGTCGGCGCCGTCCTTGAGGGCCCGGGTGGCGGCCTGCAAGGAGTGCTCCAGGCGGCTCACCCGATATCCCGGCAGCGATTGGTCCAGCTTGCCCAGGGCCGCGAGCACGCGATCCGGCAGTGCGCGAACGTACTCCTGCTCGGAACGATCGAGCAGTTCGTAGTCCTCGCGCGTGCCGTCCTCCATGCGCAGGAAACCGACAACGTTGCGTTCTGTCATTCGGCGGTCTTCACTCGTGTCCAGGTCCGGGTGCGAATGCGTTCGGTGGCGGCCGATGCTTCTGCCGACCTGAACAGCCTCGACTCGATCTCCGGCGTTGGGTACAGGGTCGGGTCGTTGAGAATAACGGGGTTTACGCGCGAGCGCGAGGCGATGTTGTCGTTGCCATAAAAGATCTCGTTGGTGACCTTCGCAATCACGTCTGGGCGCAGCATGAAGTTGATGAATTGATACGCCGCCTCGGGATGCGGCGCGCCCAGCGGAATCAGCAGCGAGGTGAAGTTCTGGTTGGCACCCTCCTTCGGCACCGTGAAGGCGAGGTTTACGTCGACGCCGACGGCCTTCGCGCGCGCCCGGGACAGCGCGTAGTCGCTCGACCAGGACATGGCGATGCAAATCTCCTTGTTGGCGAGGGCGTTCAGGTACTCGGCGGAATCGAAAGAGCGTACGTAGGGGCGAACCTTGAGGAGCAAATTCTCGGCGGCCTTGTAGTCCTTAGGGCTGGTGGTATTGGGATCGAGGCCCAGGTAGCGCAGGGCCAGCAATAGGGTATCGGCGGCTGAATCGAGAAAAGTCACTCCGCAGTCGGCGAATTTCGAGACTATTTCCGGCTTGAAAATCATGTCCAGGCTGTCGACCGGCGCATTCGGCATGCGCGCCTTGATCATGTCGACGTTGTAGGCAAAGCCGTTGATGGCGTGCAGATAGGGCACGGAGTGCAGGTTGCCGGGATCATGGACCGACTGGATCGCCAATATCCGCGGATCGAGGTTCTTCCAGTTGGGCAGCTTGGCTCGGTCGAGCGGCATGTAGACCCCGGCCTTGATTTCGCGGCCGAAATACTCCGTGGACGCGATCACCACATCGTAACCGGAGCTGCCCGCCAACAGCCGGGCATCCATGGTTTCCTCGGAGTCGTAGACATCGTAGGTGACCTTGATCCCGGTCTGCTGCTCGAATTGCGGAATGCTGTTCGAGCCGATGAAGTCGGTCCAGTTGTAGATATAAAGGCGCTTCTCCTCCGCGGCACCCGCCGTCGCGGTGCACGCGGCGAATACGACCAGCGACAACAAAAGTAAGCAGCGCATCCGGGTTAGTTTACCATCGCCGCATGCAGCGCCGTCGCGCGCAATCGGGCAGGGAATTCATTCCGGGGGGTGCGGATGCGTGATTCGAAAACTTGGGCCGGCCTTGCGTTGCCCCTGCTTGCATCCCTCGCGGCCCTATCCACGGCCGCCGCCGCGCCATTGCCCGTGCCGGCGCCCGCGGGTACGCCGCGGGCCCGAGATTTGGGGATTCCTTTCGACGGCACACCCGGGCCGCTCAACGCCATCACCGACGTCGCCGGGGTCACGGTCGGCCATACCACCTTGATCTCGGGGTCCGGCAAACTGCGGGTGGGCCAAGGTCCGGTGCGCACCGGAGTCACTGCGGTGCTGCCGCGCGGAGCGGACTCCTTGAACAACCCGGTCTTCGCCGGCTGGTTTGCGCAGAACGGCAACGGCGAGATGACCGGCACCACCTGGGTGGAGGAATCCGGCTTTCTCGAAGGCCCGGTGATGATCACCAACACCCACAGCGTGGGGGTGGTGCGCGACGCCGTGATTCAGTGGCGCGTGGCCAAGGGGGCGGCGGATGCGACTGGGTTCTTCTGGTCGCTGCCGGTGGTCGCGGAAACCTGGGATGGCTGGCTGAACGACATCAACGGTTTTCACGTGAAGCCGGAGCATGCCCTGCACGCCCTCGACAGCGCGCATTCCGGGCCCGTCGAGGAAGGCAGCGTCGGCGGCGGCACCGGCATGATCTGCAACGGCTACAAGGGCGGCATCGGCACCTCCTCGCGGCGCCTCGCGCCCAAAGACGGCGGCTACACGGTCGGCGTACTGGTCCAGTGCAACTACGGCACCCGGGAGAACCTGCGCATCGCCGGCATCCCGGTCGGGCGCGAGATTCCCGCGCCCGAGCCCTATGTATTCATCCCATCGGACATCGCCGAACGCGGCTCCATCATCGTGGTGGTCGCCACCGATGCACCGCTGCTCGCGCATCAGCTGAAGCGCCTTGCGCATCGCGTGACGCTGGGCCTCGGCCGCAACGGCAGCATTTCGGGCAATGAGTCGGGCGACATCTTCATCGCATTCTCCACCGCCAACCCGGGCGCCGCCGCCGCCGAGCATGTGGTCGATCTCAAGATGCTGCCCAACGATTCGCTGGATCCGGTGTTTCGCGCAACGGTGGAGGCCACCGAAGAGGCCATCGTCAACGCCATGGTCGCCGCACAGGATATGACCGGCGTGGACGACCATCGCGTCATCGCCCTGCCGCACGCCGCGTTGCGCGCAGTGCTGAAGAAGTACGGCCGGCTCAACCCGTGACAGGCAAATCCGCCGCGATCGATCGCGCCGCAGGTCACGCGGCGATGATGCTCGCAAGCGCGCTGCTGGTTCTGCCGGGCGGCGTGCTGCCCGCGATACCGGCGGGAGCGGTGACGTTGCCGCAGCCGCCCGCCCCTGTGCACCGCACTCTCGCCGAGATCGAGGCCGATTACGCCGACTGGCTGGATGCCGTCGGTGCCGTGAGTACCATCGATTCCGGACTGGCGCCACGCGTGGCCGGCCGCAAGCGCGAGGCTTGGGCAGCGCGCTTGCGAATCTTGACGGCGAGACTGGAACTGTCCCTCGCCCAGCCCGATTGGGCGGTGTTGGACCCTGACGACGCGCCGGTGCTCGACGCCATTCGCAAGGGCTTCGCGGACAACGCGCCGGAGACGCCTGCCGACGCCGCTGCGCACGCGCGCATCGGCTGTGCCGACGGCGCCCGGCAGGACGCCGACTCGACCACGCTGCAGATCGCCCTGTATGAGTGTTTCGACGCCATCGGCAGCCGCATCGACTTCGAAGGGCGCCGCATCGTCCGCACCACGGCGCTGCAAATGCTGCAGCAGCTCGAGAGCGGCGAACGTCGCCGGCACTTGTTCCTGGCCCTGTCCCCCTTGTGGATTGCCGTCAACGGCGCGGACACCCCGGATAGTCCCTACCGTCGAATGATGGTGTTGAATGGCGCCGCCCTGCGAGCGAGCGGCCGCTCGCCCATCGGCGATGCCGCGGCGACTCTCGGCATCACCACGCAGCAAGTCGAGCAATGGCTGGTGCTCGTTCTTGAGAAGTGGCAGGCGTGCTCGCGGGGGCCCGCGCTCGAGCCCTGGAATTATTGGTACGCGTCGGCGCAAGCGAGCCGCGTACTCTCGCCCGCCATCCCGCGGGACGCCGTTCTGCCGATCGCCAAGCGCTTTTATCGGGATCTTGGCGCCGACTTGGATCTGCTCGGAGTGCGGCACGACCTCGACATCCGGCCGGGAAAGGCACCGCTTGCATACACCGATCAAATCAGCATCGGCCGGCGCGTCGGCAGCACCTGGCATCCGATGCGGGCGCGCGTATCGGCCAACTACGAGCAGGGCGGACTGTTCGTGCTCAATGAACTCATCCATGAAGATGGGCATGCCGTTCACTTTGCGGCGCTACGCACCCGGCCGGCGTACTTCTCGCTGGGCGACGATCTCTACTTCGAGGCGTTCGCCGACGTCCCTGCCTGGAGCAGTTCGGAGCCCGTGTGGCAGCAGAAATACCTGGGTCGTCGCGCCGCTGAAGGACCGGCGCTGCGCGAGCTGTTCTCGAATGTCATGCTCGATGTGGCGTGGGCGCTGTTCGAACTGCGCATGCTGGAAGATCCGGCTCGGGATCCCAACCTGGTGTGGACCGACATCACCTCGCGCTACCTCAACATCGTTCCGCATCCGGAGCTGTCGTGGTGGGCGCTGCGGGTCCAGTTGGTGCGTTGGCCCGGTTACATGATCAACTATGGATTGGGCGCCGTCGTCACGGCCGACATTCGGCAACGCATCCGGGAGGGTATCGGCCCGTTCGATGCGGGCAATCCGCGCTGGTATCCCTGGATTTCCGCGCACCTGCTGCAATTCGGCTCGTCCATTGGGACTGCGCAATTGCTGCGCCAATTCCTCGGCAGCCCGGTCTCGCCGGACGCAATACTCACGCAGCTAGAGCGCGTCGCATCGATCGAGGAACACTGAGGCGGAAATGACCCGGCCAAGCCTTCTGCCGCCCTTCGCTTGCGAGCAGCTCGCCCCGGGGCTATGATGTACAAGTCACTTGTACATGTTCAGGAATCTACCATGCCGCCCGTTTTTCTGAGCATCTCCAGCGCGCGTCAGAAGTTTTTTGCACTTTTCGAGACCGTTACCGGCCATCGAAGCCGTAAGGTCGTCATCACAAGTCGCGGCAGTGCGAACCGTGCCGTATTGGTTGGAGAGGCGTATTTCAACGACTTGGAATCCGCCGCAAAGCGGCTGCGGGAGATTGAGTCCGGCAAGGCAGCGCCGGCGTCCGGGTTCAAACTGATTGGCAGTGGAAGAATTGCGGCAGGCGCCGACGACCCCGTGACCGGGCTTCGTGCCGAGGAGAATGCGCGGACAGACGAGAAACTGGCCTCGTTGGGGAAATAGTCAGGTGGATTCGGACAATGCGCCGCTCGCCGTAACGGATACCCACGCGCTCATCTGGGCGATGGACGGCCGAGCGAAGCGGCTGGGCAGGCATGCGCGGCGCATGTTCGAGAAGGCCGACCAGGGCAAAGGCGCCATCTACATTCCGGCAATTGCCCTTGCAGAACTGGGTGAAGCGAGTCACCGAGGTCGAGTGACGCTCGCTCTACCTTTCGAAGAGTGGATGCGCAGCGCTTTCGCGAGCGGCAAGTATCACGACGCAGCGCTCACAGCAGAGATTGTCGGCATCGCCCAAAGACTCTACGGGATCGTTGAGCGCGGGGACCGATTAATTGCCGCCACGGCCGTTATGCTGGACTTGCCACTGATCACCCGCGACCCGAACATTGCCGAAGCCGCCGGGGTTGAATGCATCTGGGCATAGAACAGAGCGCCCCTTCAATGGATGCCGTCGCTCGCAATCACCTCGGTGAGGCTCCGCTCGAGCAGCGCCATCGCCTCATCCACATCGCCCTCGTCGATCACCAGCGGCGGCATGAAGCGCACCGTGCTCTGACCGCACGACAATAAGATCAGGCCATTGTGATACGCGCGGGTGATCAGCGCATCGCAGAGTTTCTTGGCCGGCTCCTTGCCGGCCCGGTCTTTCACCAATTCGACGCCGATCATCAGACCCTTGCCGCGCACCTCGCCCACCACCGGAGATTTCTCCGCGAATTGCCGTAAGCGGCGCATGAAGTAATCGCCGATCTTGGCCGCGTTGGCGCAATACTCGCGCTCGACCAGATCGATGGTTGCGAGGGCGGCGGCGCAGCACAGCGGATTGCCGCCGAAGGTGTTGCCGTGCGCCCCGCGGGTCCATTTCTGCATGATGCTGCGCTTGGCGACCACCATGCCTATCGGCAGCCCCGACCCCAGTCCCTTCGCCAGAGTCATGATGTCCGGCGCGATGTCCCAATGCTGCGCGGCGAACATCTTGCCGGTGCGGCCGATTCCCGACTGGACCTCGTCGAATATCAGCAGAATCCCGTGCCGATCGCAGAGCTCGCGCAGCCCTTGCAGAAATCCATCCGGCGGCACGAGGTACCCGCCCTCGCCCTGAATGGGTTCGATGAGAATCGCGGCGACCTCGCTCGCCGGCACGTTGTGCACGAACAGCGTCTCTTCGATGTACTTGAGCACCGCGCGGCCCTGATCCGCGCCCGCGAACAGCGGCCGGTAGGGGTTGGGGTACGGCACATGGGTGACCCCCGGCATGCTGGGAAAGAAGCCTTTCTGCTGGGTGTACTTGCTGGACGTGAACGACAGCGACCCCATGGTTCTGCCGTGAAAGCCGCCGAGGAAGCCGATGAAGCGGCCGCGCCCCGTCGTATAGCGCGCGAGCTTCAGCGCCGCTTCCACGCTCTCGGTGCCGGATTGCGCGAAGAAGCACATCGCCGGCTCCTTCATGGGCGACAGCGCATTCAGACGCTCCGCCAGCCTGACCTGGCCTTCGTGCCAGTAGTCGGAGGAAATGTGCAGAAACTTATCCGCCGCATCCTTGATGGCCTGCACCACCGCCGGATGACTGTGCCCCGTACTGCACACGGCGATGCCGGCGGCGAAATCCAGGAATCGGTTGCCGTCGACGTCCCAGATCTCGGCACCTTTGCCATGCGACATGACGAAGGGATAGTCCCGCGGATAGGACGGCGAGACGACCAGCGCATCGCGCGCGAGCAGTTCCCGGGCCTTGGGTCCCGGCAAGTCGGTCTTGATGTTCGGCTTCTTCACGACCAGTCCAACTCCCCCAATAATGCGTTCATGGTATCGAGCGCGCGTTCCAGTTCATTCTCGCCGATAACGAGGGGCGGCGCGAGAATAATCAAATTGCCGCGCACCGCGAACGATATGCCGCGCTCGCGGCCCAGGGTCACGAATCGGGACATCGACGGATGCAGCCCCGGCCAGGGCGCCAGCGGCTCGCGCGAGCGGCGATCCTTGACCAATTCGACGATGGCGAACAGTCCGTTGGCGCCGCGCACATCGCCGATCACCGGGTGCCGATCTTGCATGGCACGCAGGCGCTGCAGCATGCGCCCGCCCAAGGCACGCGATCGGTCGATCAGGTTCTCATCTTGGTAGGCCGCGATCGCCGCCAAGCCGGCCGCGCAGGCGAGCGGATGCCCGCAGTAAGTCAATCCGGTATTGAGCATGCTGTGTTCGAGCCTCGCCGCCACGTGCGGCGCCACAATCACCGCACCCAAGGGAATGTGGGCGCCGGTCAGCCCTTTGGCGAGAGTCATGAGATCCGGCTTGCCGGCATCGCCGTGCGCAGCCCAAGCGAACCATTCGCCGCAGCGCCCGAAGCCGCTCATGACTTCGTCGGCGATCAGGTACACGCCCTGACGGCGCGTCTGCGCGCGCAGGCCGGGCCAGAAATTCTCCGGAGCGACGATGCCGTTGGTGCCGGCGTTCGGCTCCATGAGCACCGCCGCGACATTGCCCGCGCCCGCCTCCGCGATGACGGTGCCGATATGGGCCACATTGCGCTCCGCGCACTCGGCGGCGCTCGCGCTGCCATAGGGACAGCGATACGCGTAGGGCGGAGGCACGCGCAGCACGCCGTATGCCGCATCGTTCACCCCCTGCGTGCGGCTGTCGCCGGACCAGGCCATGGTCGCGTAGCTCGCGCCATGATACGAACGGTCCCGCGCGATGATTTTCCCCTGCGGCCGGCCGGCGGCCTGGCGCGCGAATTTCACCGCGTGCTCGTTCGCGTCGGCGCCGCCCAACGTGAAGAACACCCGGCCGCCCTCGAACCCGGAGATTTCCAGGAGCCGCTCGGCCAGCGCCGCACGCGCTGCGGCGCCCCAGCTCGAGTTCACGAAACACAGCGTTTTCGCCTGTTCTTGGATGGCGCGAATCAGGCGCGGGTGTTGGTGGCCCAGATTCATGCATTCCGCCAGGCTGCTCATGTCGAGATAGGTGCGGCCCGCGTCGTCCCAGAAGTTCGCGCCCTCGCCGCCCACCACGGTCGGCGCGTTCCAATCCGCTTGAACGCACCAGCTATGCAATACACTCGAGCTTTCCGCAATCAAGGATTTCTCCGCATTTTTTGATTCGTATTGTCAAAGCGATTACGATCTGGTGCATGCGATCTGTCAATCGTTGTATCGACGCCGCGCGCCCGCACGGACAATCCCCCGTCTAGATGTGGAGATCCCTCATTGCGGTGTCGGTGGGAGGCATGCTGGGATGCCTGTTGCGATGGTGCCTGGCCGTGTTTCTCAACCGTTATTTCCCGGCGATTCCGCCCGGCACCTTGGCGGCGAATCTCATCGGCTGCTACGTCATCGGCATCGCGCTCGCTTTCTTCACCACCTATCCGGCCTTTGCGCCGGAGTGGCGGCTGTTCGTGACCACGGGATTCTGCGGCGGGCTGACCACCTTCTCGACGTTCTCCGCGGAAATCGTGGTCTTGCTGCAGTCGGGCCGCAGCATGTGGGCGTTGGGCGCCGTCGCCGCGCACCTGCTGGGCTCCTTGTTGATGACCTTCGCCGGAGTCGCGAGCTTCGTCTGGCTCAAGGGATAGGCGCTTAGCCGGTCCGGCGAAATCCCCGTAGCTGGCGAGCCAGGCGTGCCCTCGACACCAGGCCGCGCACGATGGGGGAGGCGTTCTTCTTGCCGCGCTCGATCACCAACAGATGCGTCATGTCAGCCTCTTCCAGCACATGCAGCAAGTCGCCGGCGCGCGCCGATAGAATGCTGTCCCAGTCCACCGCCAGCAATTTGTCCCAGGGCGTCATGATATGCCCGACGCGAATGTCCTGGTGCCGGCTGTAATTGGAGGTCTGCAAGAATTGCAGCGGCCTTTCGCCTTGTATGTCGTACGAGGTGATCAATCCGACGATGCGTTGATCCCGCACCACCAGCAGAGCCCGAACGCCGACGCGAATCATGTCTTCCAGCGCCGCGTCGATCTGCCTCTCCTCGTCCACCGTCACGGGATGCTCGCGAGTGAAATCGGTGATGGCATGGATCGCGGGGTCGCCGGCATCGAGAAACTGTCCGTCGGAGACCGAGCGGCGGGGCAACACGCCTTCGATGAAATTGCCTGTGGGTACCAACCATGCGCTTTTCATAAAGCACCCGACTTCGTGACCTTGCGGAAGTAATAGCTTCAGCCAAGTATCGATCGGAGTCCATATGGGTTATGTTATAGTTAGTACTCTAATCATTAGAGGTCTTTTTAAATGAGCGAACTGGAAGAGCGCTTCAGTCATGCCTTGCACAACACTTCGCGAGCTTGGCGGCAGGCCTTGGACAGGCGGCTCAAATACCTGGGGGTCAGCCAGGCGAGTTGGATGACCATTGCGGTCGCGGCCAAGGCTCGCGGGCCTCTGTCTCAGTCGGAACTGGCCCATCGGCTGGACGTCGAAGGCGCCACCATGGTTGCCATGGTGGACCGGCTGGTCAAAGCGGGCTTGGTCGTCCGAGAACCGTCGATGACGGACCGGCGGGTCAAACGGGTGGTGCTCACCCCCGCCGGCGATCTCCTGTACGACCGGGTGCGCGCCGAAGCGGCGGCATTTCGCAAGGAACTGCTGGACGGCATCGAGCCGAAGAAGCTGTTGGTGGCGACGGAACTTCTGGAAAACTTGCAAGGCATCATCGACGCGCTCCCATGAATCGCCCCCTCAACCGTCCCATGATCACGTTGTCCATCATGTTGGCGACGATCCTGCAGACGCTCGACAGCACCATTGCCAACGTCGCCCTGCCGCACATGCAAGGATCGCTGTCGGCGTCGCAGGACCAGATCGCCTGGGTGTTGACCGCCTACATCGTGGCCGCCGCCATCGCCACGCCGCTCACCGGTTGGCTGGTCGACCGCTTCGGGCAAAAGAGCATACTGCTCGCGTCCATCGGCGGCTTCACGCTGGCGTCCATGCTGTGCGGCATGGCGAACTCGCTGGCCCAGATCGTCGCCGCCCGGCTGCTGCAGGGCGTGTTCGGCGCGGCCTTGGTACCCATGGCTCAGATGGTCTTGATGGACATCAACCCGCGCGAGAAACAGGGCTCCGCCATGGCGGTCTGGGGCATGGGTGTCATGGTGGGTCCGATACTCGGGCCGACCTTGGGTGGCTGGCTCACCGACAGTTACAACTGGCGATGGGTGTTCTTCATCAACGTCCCCATCGGCGTGCTCGCCGTCTATGGGACCTGGACCTATTTGCGTCCGGTGCCCGCTGCGCGACGGCAGCAATTCGATGTGTTCGGCTTCGCCACCTTGAGTCTCGCCATCGGCGCGCTGCAATTGCTGCTCGACCGCGGCCAGCAAAACGACTGGTTTTCGTCGACGGAGACCTGGGTGGAGGCGGTCGTTCTGGTGGTGATGGCCACCTACTTCGTCGCGCACACCCTGCTGACGCCGGCGCAAAGATCCTTCGTCGATTTCCGCCTGTTCAAGAACCAGAACTATGTCACCGGCGTGCTGTTCATATTCATCGTCGGTCTGGTGCTGTATGCGACGCGCGCGCTGATCCCGACCATGCTCGAGACTCTGCTCGACTATCCGGTGCTGACCACCGGCCTCGTGACCGCCCCATCGGGCATAGGCACCATGGCCTCCATGCTCATTGCCGGCCGCCTCATCGGCAAGGTCGACTTGCGCATGATGCTCTTTGTCGGCTTTGCATTGACGGCCTTGTCGCTGTGGCAAATGGCCCATTACTCGCTGGAGCTGTCGCAGGGCGACATCCTATGGCCCGGCGTGATTCAAGGCATCGGCTTGGGTCTGGTGTTCGTGCCGTTGAGCGCGGCGACGTTCGCCACCCTGGACCCACACATGCGCGGCCAGGGCACGGCCCTGTTCAGCCTGGTGCGCAACATCGGCAGCAGCATCGGCATTTCGCTGGTACAGACCTTGCTCGTGCGCAACACCGTCATCGCCCATGCCGCGATGACCGAGCGGCTGACCTACGCCAATCCGGCCTGGGCCAATCCGGCCGTCGCCGCAGCCTATGACACGAGTTCGGCCGGTGGCGCCGCGTTTCTCGACAGTTTGGTCACGCAGCAGGCGACGATGCTCTCCTACATCGATGACTTTTGGCTGATGCTGTTCCTGACCTTGACCGTCATTCCGCTGCTTCTCCTCATCCGGCCGCCCGAGGCGGCGAAGGGTTCGGACTTGGAAGCCCACGCCGCCATGGACTGAACCCGCCCAAGGCGAGCCGCGGCCGCTAGCTAGCGTGGCGCGGCGAAATCCTGTGTCCAGTAGAGGCCGATCTGCGGGTCGGGGCTCGCGCTGTAGGCGATGCCGATCTGGGTGAAGCGCCCATCCATGATGTTCTCGCAGTGCGCCGGACTTGCCAGCCACCCTTCGGTGACCTCGGCGGGCGACATGGCGCCGACCGCGATATTCTCCCCGACGATGCGATGCGCGCCGTAGCCTGCGCGCTCCACGCGCTGCGCGGGGGTGCTGCCGTCATGTCCCCGATGATCGAACGCGGCGTACCGGACCATTTCCTCCGAATGAGCGAGCGCTGCGCGAGACAGGCTCGCATTGAGCGTCAAGGGTGCGACAGGCGCGAAGTATTGGCTGCCGCAGCGCCGACCGGCGGCGCGTGCCGCGTTCACCCGTTCCAGGATGCGGCGGCTGACCGGAACCGCATCCGCGGCGGTGGGCACAGTCACCGGCGCGGCCAGCACCATCCACACATCGCGGCCGCGGCGCACCGAGCCGATTTCCCGCAGGGCGGGGTCGGTCAGCGTACGGCAGTAATTGGCAGTCAGCATGCCGGCGATCTGCGAGTCGCTTGCGGCGCCCGAGAAATGCAGCGCCGAGGATTCGGAGGCCACATATCCCACCGCGGTCAGTGCATCGTGAAGCGCAGCGCCGGAGGTCAGCCGCAATGCGGCCTTTTGCAGCTTCGAACTGTCCCGCAGGGGTACGCGCGTGGCCGGGGCTGGGCAGCCGTGCAGCCGGGCCCAATTCACGGCGGAGACCATATCGGCGCGCGCCGCGCACGGCAGCGCCAGCCAGAGTCCCGCGATGAGTGTCGGCAGTGCTCTCAAACGGCGGGTTCGGGTTCGCTTGCCGCGGGTCGCTCCGCCAGCAGCTTGCCGGCCTTTGGAGCGATCCAGCGCTCGATGTCGTCGAGAACGGTGAAAACGGCCGGAACGATGACCAGCGTCAACGCAGTGGATGTGATCAGTCCGCCGATCACGGCAATTGCCATGGGTCCGCGGAAATCGCTGTCGCCGCCCCAGCCGATGGCGACCGGCATCATGCCCGCCACCATGGCCACCGTGGTCATGACAATGGGCCGCGCCCGCTTGTGCCCCGACTCGAGAATCGCGGCGGTGCGCGTCTTGCCGGCGCGCATCTCTTCGATCGCGAAATCGACCAGCAATATGGAATTCTTCCCGACGATGCCCATCAGCATCAAGATGCCGATGATCACCGGCAGCGACAGCGGCAGGCCGGTGAGCAGCAGCGCGAGGATCACGCCGCCCAAGGACAGCGGCATCGCCGTCAAAATGGTAATGGGTTGCAGCACCCGCACGAACAGCAGCACCAGCACCGCGAACACCATGAGGATCCCGGCGCCCACGGCCAGAAGAAAGTTCTGGTATAGCTCGGTCATGAACTCAATGTTGCCGGTCTCGATCAGATGCACGCCCTCGGGCAGGTTTCTCATGGCCGGCAACGCTTTTATTTTCTTCATGGCCGTGCCCTGTTCGACGCCGGGGCTCATGTCGGCCTCCAGAAACACACGCCGGCTCTGATTGTAGCGGCGCACGGCCGACGGGCCCTGCCCGAAACTCAATTCCGCGACGGATTTCAGCGGCACACTGGCGCCCGAGGTGGTCGGCACCGGGAGATTCTCCAACGTCGTCAGGTCCCGCCGCGCACTCTCGATCAAACTGACCCGGATGGGAATCTGCCGATCGACCAGTGAGAACTTGGCGCCATTCTGCGGCAGGTCGCCGAGAGTCGCGATGCGAATCGTCTGACTGATGCTTTGCACGCTGACGCCGAGCTGTGCGGCGATGTCGAAGCGCGGGTGCACGACGATTTCCGGCCGCGGCAGGTCGCCTTTGATGCGCGCATCGCGCAGTTCCGGCAATGCACGCATTTGCGCCAGAATCTTGCGCCCCGTACGCTCCACCAGCGGCGGGTCGTCGCCGGTCAGGTACAACTGAATGTCGCGACCGCCGCCGTTGTCCGAAAAGCTCAATTGGCCGTCCGGCACCTGAGCCAGCAGCGGCGTCATTTTCTGCTGCCATTGCTTCTGGCTGATGCTGCGCTCGGAGCGCGGCACCAGGCCGACATAAATGTTGCCGTTGCGAATCTCGTCTTGGTCGTCGCCGACGAATTCGACGATGTCCGTCACTTCGGGCGATTTTCTGAGGATGGCAGCGGCCGCCGCCGATACTCGCGAGGTATCCTCGAGTGTGCCGCCCGGCGGCAGTTCGATGACGAGCTGCGCGTTGGAAAAATCCTCGGGGGGAACGAACGACGTCGGGATGATGGTCATGCATGCCACCGAAAGGAAGAAAAACACCACGCCGCCGGCGATGGTCTTCCAGCGGTTCGCGACGCACCAGCGCAACAACCGCAGATACCGTTTCATGATCGGCCCGTCGTGCTCGTGCACGGCCACCGAATCCTTGCTGAGCGCGTAGGCCGCGAGCACGGGGGTGATGAGCCGCGCCACCATGAGCGAGACAAACACCGCCGAAGCGATGGTCAGGCCGAACTGCTTGAAGTATTGACCGCTGATGCCGCCCATGAAGCTCACGGGCAGAAACACCGCGATGATGGTAAAGGAAGTCGCGACCACGGCCAGGCCGATTTCGTCGGCCGCGTCGATGGCCGCTTGAAAGCAGCTCTTGCCCATGCGCATGTGGCGCACGATGTTTTCTATCTCGACGATGGCGTCGTCCACGAGGACGCCTGCGACCAGCGACAACCCGAGCAGCGTGATTTGATTGAGCGTAAAGCCCATCCACTGCATGAAGACGAAGGTGGGCACGGCCGAGAGCGGAATGGCGAGCGCGGAGATCATCGTGGCTCGCGCATTGCGCAAGAACAGCCAAACGACCGCGACGGCCAGCACCGAGCCCTCGACGAGCGCGCTCATCGCCGAATGATAGGTGCGCAGCGTGTGGTCCACGGTGGTGAAGATGCGCGCCATGTGCACCGCGGGGTTCTCGGCCTTGAGCTTGTCGAGTTCGGCATCCACCTCATTCGCCACACTCACGTCCGAGGCGCCCTTGGCTTTGAATACGCCGAAGGTGGTGGCGGACCGGCCATTGAGCCTGGCGATGGTGCGCACTTCCGCGATGCCGTCATGGACCTCGGCGATCTCATTCAGGCGCACGAACTTGCCGCCCGGAAGGATGATCTGGGTGTCGCCGAGCGACTGCGCCGTTTTCGCGCCGCCCAGCACGCGAATGGCCTGCTCGCCGCCGCCCACCTGGGCGCGTCCGCCCGCAGCGTCCATGTTGAGCGCGCGCAATTGCTCATTGACCTCGACCGCGGTGAGGCCGAGCGCCTGCAGCCGCGCGGGATCGAGTTCGACGCGGATCTCGCGGTCGACGCCGCCGCTGCGCGATACCTGCGCGACGCCCGGAAGCGCGAGCAAACGCTTGGTCACCGTATTGTCGATGAACCAGCTCAACTGTTGCGGCGACAGGTCGGTGGTCGTCAGCGCGTAGTAGGCAAACGCGCCGCCGTCCACGTTCACGCGCGTCACCTGCGGCTCGAATATGCCCTGCGGCAGGTCGTTGCGGACCCTGGAAATCGCGTCGCGCACGTCCGTCACGGCCCGGTCGATAGGCGTGCCGATCTCGAACAGCACGAATATGTTGACCTGGCCTTCGACGATGAAGGTGGTGATGTTGCGCACATTGCCGATGTTCGATATCGAGCCCTCGACTTTTTGCGCGATTTGCGTCTCCATCTCGGTGGGCGCGGCGCCCGGCTGCGCGACGGTGACGTTCACCGCGGGAAAGGACACATCGGGATCGAGATTGATCGGCAGGCGAATGAAGGCGACCAGCCCCAGAAAAAACAGCACGACGAACAGGACGATCGGGATGATCGGATGGCGGATTGCCCAGGCCGAGATATTTCTCATGACCGACCCGAGTCTTTCAAAACCGGGTTGACCCGTTCACCCTCCTGCAAGAACGCGCCCGCGGTTGCGACGACTTGTTCCTTGCCGCTGACCCCGTCGGCAATGGTCACACCGTCTGGCACCATTCCGGACACCCGCACGGCGCGGCGCTCGACCTTGTGCTGTGCGTTCACGATCAGCACGTAGCTGCCCCGGTCGTCGGTCAGCACGGCCGTTTGCGGCAGGACTGCACGTTCGGCGTTGCTCACCGTCACGTCGGCGCGCGCAAAGGCGCCGGGCCGCAAGTTCGGATCCGGCGTCAGGGTCACCCGCACCATCCCGAGCCGCGTTTGCGGATCAATGACCGCGCCCAGGAGCCGGACGTGGCCGGGATACACCCGGGAGGTGCCGGTCAACCGCACGTCAACGGCTTGTCCGACCTTGAGCAGCGGCAGATCCTGCTCCGCCACCTGCCCGCGAAGCTCGACTTCGCCGCGTTCGGACAGGCGGAACAAGGCTTCGCCGCCCGGCGTCGCGGTCTGTCCCACTTCGACGGTGCGGGTGAGGATGATTCCATCGGCGGGTGCCCGCACGGCGGCGCGCGCCAGGCGTGCCTGCGCCTCCGCCAACTGCGCGGCGGCGACTTTGACCTTGGCGGCGGCGGTCACCGCGGCGGACTTGCGCCGCTGCGTCTCTTCAGCCGACAAGGCCCCGGAAGCGCCGACGGCTTGCGCGCGGTGATATTCCGCATCCGCAAGTTCCGCCTCGGCACGCGCCTGTTCAAGCGCCGCCTCCAGATTGGCGACCTGCGGCTCGAGCACCGAAACGTCCAGGCGCGCCAGCACCTGGCCGCGCTTCACGTGATCGCCCGCCTCGACGTAAATTGCCGCGACGCGTCCCGCGTCGCCTTCGGCGCCGATCGGGGTGTCGTAGCGGGCCGCGATGGTGCCGGTGATGCTGACGGTCGTCGGTACGGTGCTCATGCCGACTTGGGTCACGGAGACCGTCGGAATAGAGTCCTTGTTGGGGATGTGCTTCACCGCCAGAGCCTGCGTCAGGCGCCAGGCGAGCACGGCGACGAAGATCGCGACCGCACCGATCACTGCCGCACGAAACCAGAGATCCCGCCGATCGACGGACGAGGAGCCGCTCACCTTCAGGTATTCATCGGAAACTACACTCATTGCAACACATCCCAGGGATAACTTCCTTTGTCCAGGATGAAACCGGCCAACCGGTCCATCTCCTCGTCCTCATTTCGCGTGATTCGCCGCACATTGCCCGCCATCCGCCGCTTCGCCTGTTGAGCGAAGACCCGCGCTATTTCGATGGCATGCGCCCCTTCGTCGCCCGGCGCTTCGCCCACGCTCGCCGCGCGCGACAACACGCACAGGCCCACGAACAGATCGACGCCGATGTCGGCGATGCGCTTCAAGTCATGCTGGCGATCGGCCACCGACTTGCCGTACTTGCGCAGCAGGTACTCGGACGCCTTGGCGAGTTCGACAGTATATCGCTCATGAATGTCGGCCGCCTCGCGCAGCGTGCCCGGCAGCGGAAACTCGATCTTGTCGCGGCCCACCCCGGTCGCCCGGGTCAGGCGCTTTTCCGCATACTCGGTCAGCACGCCGAATCCCTTGATGAAATTGTTGAAAATGTCGTCCACCGCGGCCTTCAACTCACCCAGCGACCTGCCGAGGTCCTTCAGGCCGGACAGAGCGATATACAATCTGAGCACCTCGTTGGTTCCCTCGAATATCGTCAAAATGCGGCAATCGCGCGTGATCTGTTCATATGGAGTGTCGCGCATGAAGCCGCTGCCGGCCGCGATCTGCAGCGCCTCGTAAGCGCTGCGCTGCAAAGCCTCGCTCGCGAAGACCTTGCTCATGGCCGCTTCCACCGAATAGTCCTCGACTCCTGAATCGATGTAGTGGGCAACCATCCACACCGCACTCTCCGCGGCGAAGCAATCGATGGTCATTTGCGAGATCTTCTCGCGCACCAGGCCGAACTGGGCGATGGGGGACCCGAACTGCTTGCGCGTCTGCGCCTGCTGCGTTGCAAGGGCAATGAGCGTCTTCATGCCCCCGACCGCCCCGCCCCCCAAGCCCGTGCGCCCA
>JBARBX010000336.1:0-1563 GCA_049793535.1 Steroidobacteraceae bacterium
AGCACCGCGCCCATCTCTTCGGCAATGGAGTGTACCGCGCAATGAAAGATCGAGAGGTCTACAGGCCCCGGCGTAGTCTCGCTCATGGGTTTACCTCATCGCCCACGTCGATGACGATATTAGCGAACGCATCGACCGTCGCCGTCGCACCGGGCGGCACCAGTGTCGCCGAAGTGTACTCGGTAATCATCGCGGGGCCGCCGATGGTGTCGCCGGGATGAAGCTGCTCGCGGTTGTAGAAGCGTGTCATTCTCCATCCAACTTCGAACCAGACATCGCGCTCGGCGTAGCATGCGGCCGCGCCATCGCCAGGAACCAGCTCACGTCTCACCGGCTCATACGGCTCGCCCGCAGCAGTCATGCGAAGGCGCAGATTCACAATCTCAGTCGGCCGCGCTTCATCGGCGAATCCGTAACGCTGCCGGTGCAGCTTATGGAATGCCGCGAGAGCCCCCGCCGGCTGATGAAAATCGAAACCCACATTCAATTCGTAACCCTGCCGACGATAGCGCAGATCGAGGCTATGCTGAGCATCGCCAGCAAGCCCCTCGACCGCAAACTCGGCCGCACCTTCGCGTTCGAGCTCCGCAAAAATGCCGCCGAGATTGCCGATCTCTTCGCCCGCCAGCATCACCGTTCGCGAATAGTCGTGCACCGAATCGGCGAGCAGAATTCCCACCGCCGAGAGCGCTCCCGGCATCGCCGGCGCCAGTACCCGCGGAACCCGCAGAGCGCGCGCCAGTGCGCAGGCATGCAGCGGGCCTCCGCCGCCGAACGCTACCAGCGTAAAGTCGCGCGGATCGTGACCACGCTCGACGGAGATGACGCGAATCGCCTTCTCCATCTGCGTTTCAACCACGCGCACGATGCCTGCAGCGAATTCTTCGGCGATCGCCAGCGTGCCCTTCTGCTCGGCAAGAATCTTATAAGCGCGCTCGCGATCCAGCTTCACTCCCCCGCCCAGAAAGCTTTCGGCATCGAGGCGGCCCAGCAACAGATTCGCGTCGGTTACAGTCGGCTCGGTTCCGCGGCCAAAGCAGATCGGCCCGGGATCGGCCGCCGCAGACTCGGGCCCAACGCGCAGCATTCCTCCCGCATCGAAACGTGCAATTGAACCGCCTCCAGCGCCGGCCGTATGAATGTCGAGCACGGGAACGCCAATAGGCACGCCTGCCACCACGCTTTCGCGGGTGCGCTCCGCGCCTTCCCGTGCATTGCGCGCGAGAAAGACATCGGTCGAAGTGCCGCCCATATCGAATCCGATAACGCTCTCAAACCCAGCCAGCGCGGCCATGCGGCACGCGCCCACCACGCCGCCCGCGGGACCCGAAAGCACCGTGCGCACCGGCTCGCGCGCGGCCAGGTGAACCGGCACAATTCCGCCGGAGGACTGCATTACATCCACACGACCGCTTCCCGGCCGCGCCGCGACCCTGCGCTCCAAGGCCGACAGGTACGAGCCCACGCACGGCGCAAGATACGCGTTCACCACGGTCGTCGATGCGCGCTCGTATTCACGAAACTCCGGCAGAATACGATGCGACGCAGAAACCGGAATACCGA
>JBARBX010000337.1:0-4733 GCA_049793535.1 Steroidobacteraceae bacterium
ATCAGGGCGTCGCCAAGCTCGATCCCGGCGGCCAATACGGTATCGACGCGGACATTGGCTATGGGAACGGCCCAAACTCCACCTCGCTCGGGATCGTGGTCCCCGGCGGCAGCAACCTGCCCTATCCGACGGGCTATGGGCCGGGCGGCGTTGCCTCGAATTTCATCAACCCCGCCTACATCGGTTCGCACGTGCTTGTGGAGTCTTACAATCAGAATACGGACACCATCGACCAGTTGAAGCTGGAAGGCGTCTGGCACGACGATGCGCTGAAATTCAAGTACGGCGTGCAAGTCACGCACGACGATGAGGCCTTGCGCGCATTTACCGACCTGCCCTATACCTGGCAGATGTATGCGGGCTACGGCCCGCCCCCGGTGGGTTCCGGCGGCGTCGCACCCATACCGGCGAACTTGATATCCAAAAGTTTCAGCACCGGGTCGGGATTCATCAACGGCTGGGGCAATGGCGGCCTGCTGCCGCCGGCCATTATCCAAGCCAACGGCTGGGCCATTCTCAATTACTTGCAGAGTTTGAACGGCGCGGGTCAGAACGTCGGCAACTGCAGCAACCTCGCCGGCGCGACGCCCTGCAACGGCAAGTACATCATGTACCAAAATCTCGGCAATTCGCAGGACATCACCGAGAACACGGTATCGCCGTACATGAGCATGTCGACGACGGCCAAGATCGAGGACATGCCGTTGAAGATCAACTTCGGGGCGCGCTTCGAGGATACGCACGTGACTTCGGCCGGCATATCCACTTTGCCGACCGGTCAGCTGTCCGTCCTATCGACGGATCACACCGCCTATACCTTCAACAACACCCCGCCCGTCCCGGTCAGCACCGAAAGCAACTACCGCTATCTGTTGCCGAACCTCGACCTAACCCTGGGGCTGACCGACACCGTCAAGCTGCGCTTCGACGCCTCTCGTACCTTGACTCGCGCGCCGCTGAGCGATTTGACGCCGGATCTCAACGTCCCGGCCGGTCAGCGCGTGGGAGCGCTCAATGGAACCGGCGGCAATCCGACCTTGCTGCCGTACCTGTCCGACAATTTGGATTTCGGTGTCGAGTGGTACTACGCGCAGAACTCCTACGTTTCAGTCGATGCGTTCGACAAAGAGGTGACCAACTTCGTCGTGGGCGGCACCGTCGTACAGCAAATCAATGGCGTGACTCTGCCGAACGGCTCACCGGCGCTTTTCAGCGTTACCTCGCAGGTCAACGGCCCGTCGGCCGAGGTCCGAGGCATTGAATTGGCGTGGCAGTACACCATCGGCGATAGCGGTTTCGGCTTCTCGTCCAACGCCACGTTCGTCAGCACGAACAAGCCGTATGACCCCAGCAACCTCACGGTGTCCAACTTTGCGGTGCCGGGCCTCGCCAATTCCTATAACTTCATACCGTTCTTCGACAAGTATGGGTTACAGGTGCGCGTGGCGATCAACCACCAGAACGAGTACCTGCAGAGTTATGGGCAAACGCAGAACAACTCGCAGGACGGCATCGAGCCGACCTTCGTGAATGCCGGCACCTACGTGGATTTCAGCACCAGCTACGACATCAACAAGCACTTCAGCGTGTATTTCGAGGGCCTCAACCTGACGGATCAGGCCTATTCCACGCATGGCCGCTTCAAGGAGCAAATCCTCGATGTGGTCGATACGGGGCGCCTGTTTACGCTGGGCGTGCGCGCCAAACTGTAAGCTGTGGTCTGACCACCAAGGGCCGCCTCTCCAGGCGGCCCTTCTTATTTGTACGGCCGTGAGATAATCGCAGCAACATGACGCAACGCATTCAATCCATCGTGATCGTGGGCGGCGGGACTGCCGGGTGGCTGACGGCAGGCGTCATTGCCGCCCGGCATCAGGGGCGCATGAAGACCGGGTTCAGCGTCACCCTGGTCGAGTCGCCTAACGTTCCCATCATCGGGGTGGGCGAAGGCACGTGGCCGACGCTGAGGTCCACTCTGCAGAAAATGGGAGTCTCGGAGACCGATCTGTTTCGAAACTGCAACGCAGCATTCAAGCAAGGCGGCCAGTTCGCTCGTTGGACCACCGGCGCCGACGACGACGCCTACTACCACCCTTTGATGCTGCCGCAGGGATTTACCCAGTTGAATCTTGTCCCGCATTGGTTGAGCGGCAACTCCGGGCGCACGTTCTGTGAAACCGTGTGTCCCCAGGGGCAGCTCTGCGACGATGGACTTGCGCCGAAGATGATCACCACGCCCGAGTACCAGGCGGTCGCCAACTACTCCTACCACCTCGACGCGGGGAAATTCGCGAGCTTCCTGATGCAGCACTGCACGACGAAACTCGGCGTGCGGCATGTGCTCGCCGATGTCACAAAGGTCAATCAATCGGAGTACGGCGACATCCGCAGCGTCGATACGCAGCAGGCCGGCGAGATCGCCGGCGATCTATTCGTCGACTGCTCCGGTTTTTCGGCGCTGCTCCTCGGTAAGACCCTCGGGGTCCCGTTCAAGGCTTGCAACGAGGTGTTGTTCTGCGACACGGCGCTGGCGCTGCAGGTTCCCTATGAGACACCGGACGCTCCCATGGCGTCCCACACGATTTCCACCGCCCAATCGGCGGGATGGATCTGGGATATCAGCCTGCCGAACCGGCGCGGCACGGGTTATGTGTATTCCAGCCGGCATAGCACCGACGACGAAGCGCACGACACCCTCATGCGGTACTTGGGGAAGCAGCACGCGCATCTCACGCCGCGCAAGATTTCTTTCCGCGGCGGGCATCGCACGACCTTCTGGAAGAACAATTGCGTCGCCGTCGGGCTTGCCGCAGGGTTTCTCGAACCGCTGGAGTCCTCGGCCATCGTGTTGGCCGAGTTATCGGCCAAGCTGATCGCCGAACAGATGCCCGCCAATCGCGACGTCATGGACATTGTGTCGGCACGCTTCAACGACGTGACGCACTACCGGTGGGGCCGCATCATCGATTTTCTCAAACTTCACTATGTGCTGACCCAGCGCACGGACAACGCCTTCTGGCGGGACAACGTCGATCCGGGCACCATTTCGGACCGGCTCAAGAATCTGTTGCACCTATGGAAGTATCAGTCGCCCTGGTTCTTCGACGAGTTCGACCGGCTCGAGGAAGTGTTCCCCGCGGCAAGCTACCAGTACGTGTTGTACGGCATGGGTTTTCGCACCGAGGTCGAGCCCGGGGACAATGCCGGCACCGCGACCATGGCCGCCAGACTCATCAAGGACAATATGGCAATGACCCGTCAAATGCGCTCGCAGCTCCCCAAGAACCGCGACCTGATGAAGAAGATCTTCGAATATGGCCTACAGCCGATTTAACAGCAGGAGGCGCGGCGCATGAGCAATATCGTGCTGCTCGACAGCCAGTCGCATCGCAAACTGCGCGTGCACGCGCACGCAGCCGCGCACTACGGCGACAATCAGCGCTTCGTGGCCGTGGTGGTGAACGAATTTCAGGCGCTCGCGATGCACTATCCCATCCTGTTCTCCAAAGATGCCGACACAGGCCAGTTCTATTGCGGCGCCATGCTAGGCTTCGATAGCGGCGAGAACCTGTTCTTGAACGAGCATCGAACCTTGAGTGCGTACCGCCCGCTCAACTTGCAGCGCGGGCCCTTCCTCACCGCAGGGTCGGATTTGGCCATCGATCTCGATCACCCGCGGGTCGCGTCGTCCGGGGATCAGGAGCTGTTCACCGAGGCGGGTGAACCGAGCACCTATTTGCAAAGCGTCATGGGATTGATGCGTGAATTGCGGCCGGGGCTCGAGCGCACCCGCATCTTCACCGACACGCTGATGAACCTCAAACTGATCGAGGCCATGACCATCTCGGCGCGCTTCGACGACGGCGCCAGCCGTGAGTTCACCGGGCTGTACACCATCAACCGGGACCAATTGAAGCAGCTCGCCGATCCCGCGGTGCTCGATCTATTCCGCCGCGGCTATCTACAGTTGATTTACCTGATGCTGGCTTCGCTCGACCACGTGTCGGCCTTGGCGCAAAGGAAGAATCGCTCCTTCCTGCCCGGCGGCGATTCGCCGCAAGACCAACCGCTTAAGGGCTTGGCTTGATGGCCCTCGATGAGTCAGCCCTTGCGTGAGGTTGACGGCAGGGGCTTATCAGGCCCGGCACAGTTCCTCAGGGAGATCGTCGAACCCTGCCTGCCCGTGGTCATGCGTGGCTTGGTGAGCGGCTGGCCCGCGGTTCATTCGGCGACGCGGTCGGCCGAGGATTTCCGCGACTACTTGGCCCGCTTCGACAACGGCGGCCAGATGGAGGCCTTCGTCGGCGACCCCAAGATCGCCGGCAAGTACTACTACGCCGAGGAACTCAAGGGATTCAATTTTGAACGCCGGCGCATGCGCTTCATCGACGCGTTGACCGCCATGGTCGCCACCCAGGGTCAAAGCGGGCAGCCGACCCTGTATGTCGGTTCGATTCCGCTGAACGACTTCCTGCCGGGTTTCACGGACCAGAACGTGCTGCAGGTGCTGGCCGCGCACATCGCGCCGCGCATCTGGCTCGGGCACCCCTCCAACGTCTCTGCGCACTTCGATACCTACGACAATGTCGCGTGCGTGGTGGCCGGGACCCGGCGTTTTACCTTGTATCCGCCGGAGGCCATCGCAGGGCTTTACGTGGGTCCGCTCGACAATACCATGGCGGGACAACCGGTCAGTCTGGCCGCATCGGCACCTGTAGATGACGACAAATATC
>JBARBX010000338.1:0-5767 GCA_049793535.1 Steroidobacteraceae bacterium
ATGCATCGCGAACCCCGACCAATGTTGCGTTGCAGGTCTGGATTGTCATTGGCGCACATTATATGCACAATTAGTACAAGTGCCATTATCATACAATGTGCATGCCAGAATCGCCGAGATCGCGGGATGAATCCGACGAAATCCACCTGCGCTATGGGCTCTTGTGCTTCCTGCGCTCCCAGTCACCCTGATTCGCCGCCGTACCCTCTCGTCCACTCCGCGGGCGATTGCCGGAGCATCGCCACCAGCCTTCGTGGTGTGCAGCCGGCGCGATCCACCACTCGACGAGGAGCAGGTTCGCCTCCAATCGCAGCGATTGCCAGCGATCATAGGCACCGCAAATTCGGACCACGCCTCGATCTGTATTCCAGACAGCGCACACCGGCGGATTGGTATTAGGAGTGGGCGCTTGGCTGCGCGTCGGTCCCGCACCCACCTCCCGGTGGCAAACGAATCGATGAAGGCCGCACGTGCACTCCCCGCGGTCTCACTCGCCCGGCCCACAAGACACGATCCCCGTGCACTTCGGATATTGCCGACATCCCCAAAAGTGCTGGCCGGCAAACTGACCCTTCCTGGCCTCCCGTTTGACCATGCTGGCTCCGCATCTGGGGCAGGATGGCGTGGTCTCGCGCGCCGGCCGCGCTACAGGCGACCGGACGCCGGTCAAGCCCCGGAGCGCGTCGCCATCAATCAGCGTGATCTTGGTTTGCCGCGCAAACTCGCGCGCCTCGCCCGTGAACTGTCCACCAGTGACCACAAATCCACCGTGGGCTCCCTGCGCGGCGATGACTCCATTCAACTCGCGAATCACGGTGACGCCCACCTGCTGCTTGCGCCAATGTTTGCACTGAACCAGGTATCGCTCGCCGTTCTTGGCCAATCCGAGATCGACACCCCCGTCCGGGCCACGGCCACCGAACCCGGTCACAGTAAATCCTTGGGCCTGGAACGTCTCGCCAATCAGCCGCTCGAAATCGCGCCAACTCATGGCGGAGATCGTTACTGGATCGTCTTGAGCCTTCTCTCCAGTGGCAGTGGGATCGAGTGATCGTCAGCACTCGACCCCAAGCACGCGCGAGGTAACGTCCCCTTGATGACGCTCGGCGAAACTCTGCGTGTCCGCGCATTACACATTCGGTCGTCTCGCAGATCATCTTGGAGGCGCTCAAGATGTGTGCTAGAGGTGACCTCGATGCGGCCCTATCTTGACCGAATTTGACCGAAGCGACACTGTCGCATAGCTCAGCCCTTCGCCACTAAACGAACAATCCGGTGCTCCTTTCCGGCCGTCACGATCATCAGATTGAGGCGCTCTCGAAGCGCGCGCAGAACCATATCGCCGATCTGCCTCTCGCGGCTTTCGAACGTCCGGCGCTCACAGCAGTCGTCCAGAACGAAGCCGACGAAGTCGCCGAAACAATCGAACAGCACCTCGCAGACTTTGCCGGTGAACTCCTTCAGGTCCTCTTCGCAGGGCCGGTGGACGGGCGGCCGCACTGGGTGGCGATGGCCCGGGAGATAGCCGAGCAGCGATGGCGGGATGGCGTTCGCATCGCCGCCCAGGCCGTCCACACGTCCGGCGATCTGGGCGATGTAGCGTAGAAGCACCGGATACCAGCGGTTGGTCTTGGGCAGCGCTTCCAGGCGAGCCTTCAGGATGGCGAGCGTGGTCTCCTCGGCCGGCAGCATCGCCTCGCCGGTGGACACGGGGATCTTCACCTGGAAGGAGCCGACGATGTAGCGCTCCCAACCTGGCTTGTAATCGGCGATCGTACTGACCAGGGCCGTCTGCGCAGGTAGCGCCGGCGCGACGGGACGAGACGGGTTGTAGTGGATAGTGCCGCCGAGACGCATGGTCGATGCAAGCTTTGAGGCGATCTTCGACGCAATCTTCGGCACGGGCTGAGGCGGCGGCGGGGGCGGGGGCGGAGCCGGGGAGACCCGAACCGGACGCTTGCCGATACGTCGCACGACGATGTTGAACTCCTGCCCGGTCCTTACCGTCTGCGGCAGGTCGACCGTGAACAGCCCGGCATACCATTCGCCCGTTCCTTGCGGGATGGGCACATAGGTCACGCCCTTGATGGTCTTGACCTCGATCGTATAAGCGTCGGCGGCCGAGAGGGGATGCACGCCGTACATCCAGGAGGCGAGTTGGATCACCTCGGCGCTCGACACCGCAGGCCAGTAGATCTTGGCGGTCGAGCCGGGCGGAACCTCGCCCCAATCGATCATCAACTCGTCGGGGCGGCCGGCGAGGGGGCCATAGGTAGGCGGCGCGCCGCTGGGCTTGACTTCGAAAGTCTGCGGGACGCGGTGCGCGGAGGCGGGTCCGGGATTGTCGGTGGTGGTGACCTGAAGGTTGCGCTGAGCCAACTGATCGCCGCTTTCCGGGGTCGGCACGCTGGTACCTATGGTCTGGATGGGCGCGCCGGTGTAGGCAATCTGGGCCACCAGGCAGTGGTGCGTTCCCCCCGGAAAGGCGTAGGGGATGCCGACTCCGTTCACCGACACGCTGCTATCGTTGACGTTCAGGAAACAGCCGAAATAGCTCCACTGCGAATCGCCCTGCTGGACGGTGATGGTCAGGTTATTGGCGCCGGTGCCGGTGAAGCCACCCGTCTGGAACTCAGGATCGGTCGAACTGGTGAAGTTCGGCTGGGCGCTGGTGGCAAAGAAGGGCAGCGTGTGGTCGTCGGAAGGCGCCAAGGGATAGTGCGGATTGAGGCCCGTGGGATCGTCACTGAGATAGGTGTAGCTGGGGTCCCATGCGGTGTCGGCGGTCTGCGTGCCCCATAGGCGGAAGAACACCCTGACGCCAGTCGCGGCGCCCGCGGACCCTTGAGTGCCGGTCAGGCGCACTCTGGCGATGGCGAAGCTGTAGTTGTTGTAATTGTTGCCGCCGATGGTGGAGAACGGCGTCACCGAGGAGTCGGCGGTGAACTCGGTCGACTGCTGGGGAATGATGTTGTTGGTGGGATCGAAGGGGTCTGTGCCGTTCGGATTTCCGTAGGTTTTGTTGAGGTACCTCAGAAGCGCCTGGATGTAGTTGTACGCGCCGTTGAAATCGAAGGAGCCTACACCCGAACTGTTCTCGACGAACTGGGGGGCTCCGCTGCCCGGGACCGGATACTGGTATTGCGAGCCTGGCGACGCCCCGGGCGTGGCGGTGAAGACTCTTAGATCCTCGCTGAGCCAGGGAACGCTGGCATTGGCGGAGACGACATTGGTGAAATACGGATCGGCCCCGGCCAGGAAGAAGAACTCGGTCGGCTGCGCCGGGAACGGCGTGCTCAGCACGTTGATGGACGAATTGACCGCCGCCGGCGTCTCCCCGCTCGCCGGGAAGGAGCCGAGGGGTTTGGTGAACTTCAGGTCGTAGGCAAACTGAATCTGTTGTGGGACCTTGGGATTGCTGCTCTGGTGCAGGACGTTGGGCAACGTGGCGGAAAGCGCGGCGGTGACACCCCCGAAGGCAATGGTTGGGATCGACGGCTGGGCCGCGCCGACGATGCTCAGACTGAAGCCGTCGAGCGCCAGGTAGAGGCCGTCGGTGTAAGTCCCGGCCGTGTTCGTACCTATGATGTTGTTGATCTCGTCCTTGCCCCAAGTGTTCTTGGCGCCGACGAAGCTCAAGAAGCCGATCAGCCAGGGATCGTCGGTGTTCGGTCCGGGACTGGATCCGAGGATGGAGGAGACCTGATTCGGAGGGTAGGCGGCGGCGAGCAGCGAAGCGAAGTACGGAAACGGATCGGAACTGTCGCCGGTCAGGTTTTGATAAACGCCGCGCAAACACGCCCCGGTAATGGGATTACCGCTCGAGTCCAAACCGGGCGCGGCCGCGATGATCGCCGGGATCGGGAAGCCGAGCTGGTGATATAGATAATAGAGAAAGAGGATCGAACAACCGGTCCCGGGGCCATTGCCCGCAAATGGCAGGGTCGAGTTCACATAGTCCTTGCGATTCCCGTAGTGGGTGGTTCCATCGAACTCGGTCGAGGCGGGATTGCTGGCAGGGAGCGAAGTATTGAGCCAGGCGTTGGGAGCGCCGTTGTTGATCAGGCCGATGCCCGTGAGACCGTTGGCGATCTGAAACTGGGTGGTCAGAAACAGCGAAAGCCCCTCGCCGCAGCTTTCCTCATCGCCAACACCGGACGAATAGCCCCAGCCCTTGTGCTGGGACAGCATTAACATCTCGCTGACCTCGGCGATCATCAGGCAACGCGTGAAGCTCGCCGGAGCGCCCCCGTACGGATTCAGAGTGAGAGGCGGCCCCCAGCCGGCGGACCAGCCGCCGCCTGAGTTGTTGAGCGCAGTGACGTAGGTTGGGATCGGGAGCGTTTGAGTGATGGTGACGCCGGCGAACTGGGCCTGTAGCCACGCGAAATCGGCTTCGCAACTTGCGATGATCGCGTTGGTCCTGGCCGGCTCAACGCCGCCGGCGCCTGCTAGGACCGGATCGTAGTAGAACTGGTAGTGGGTGGTCTTGCCGCCGGCGGTCAGTCCGGTGGTGACACCCCATTGGGCGTAGAGGGTCAGGTCGGTGGTCTGGCTCGGGAAAGTGAGTGTTGAGCCGCCCGTGTAGATGGTTCCGGTGCCATCAGACTTCGTGTTCCAGTACAAAAAGACCTCGCCGGTGAGCGTCAGGCTTCCGGTAACGATGTTCTCCGGATTGCCGCCGGAATCGTCCTGCTGGTGGGGCGCCGATGTGTTGTCATTGACGGCGACGTTGACGCCCGTCGCGCCCGAGCCGTAGCTGTTCGAATCGACGGGCACCACACCACCGTCCGAGCCGTTGCCGTTATAGATGATGTGGGCCATGGCAGCCTCCTCTGGTTGAAAACCAACTTAGCTCTATGGGAATGGTGCATCTCCGGGCGCCAGCGTTTCGATGGGGACAAAGTATTTTTGGGGTCACCGATCTGATCGACACCAGCGGCGACCCGATGCCGCCCAACAGCCGGCGCGCGATCCGGCTGTGGCATCCTTGCGTGGATGTTGACCTTTCTAACCCGCAGGCGACGGTGGTGGCTCGGAGCGATCGCCACGGCGCTGGTCGTAAGCCTGGCCGCGCTGTTGCTGAGATCCATGCTCGAGCACGCGGTGCGAGCGCGGATCGAGTCCGCGGCCGTGCGCCATGGCGCAGTTGCTCGAATCGGCGTGGTACACGTCGGCGTCTGGCCGTTGCTGCGATTGGAGGGATTCGATCTCGACCTTAAGTCCGGAGTGCGACTGCATGCCGACATGATCGCGGCCACGTGGCCCGGCCGCTTGCGACTCGCCGTTCGCGCCGCCACTCTCGCGGGGCCAGCGGGGATCAAGGTCAGCTCGCCGGCCACTGCCTGGGACCTGGCGGGCATTTTCGGCCAGGACCTCCGACTCACGCTGGTGGAACCACAGGCCGGCCTGTCAATCCGCAAGCTGGCGTATCCGGTGGGCAGTGCGTGGAACATCGAGGCACGTGGGCTCGACGTCGGCCGTCTGCTCGACGTGCGGCGCGACGCCCACCCGCTGCTCGATGGTGGTATCGCGGACGGCCGCGTGGACCTTCAGGCCAGCACCGATGCGCTCCGTTTGCACGTGGACATGGGCGCGCGCGGCGCGCGCTTGGCAGCGCTCGCAGACAACGCCGCCGATGAGCCGCAGCTCGGCGATCCGACGGACGTCACCCTACGATTCGATGGCGCCTGGCGCCGGATCGGGGGCACGATCGAGATCCCCGAGGTGCACGCGACCGTGGCCGGTGCCGCCCTGTCGGGCTCGA
>JBARBX010000339.1:0-15748 GCA_049793535.1 Steroidobacteraceae bacterium
GACATCAGCCTCAACGATTTGGGGTTGGGTATGCCGGCGCGGGTGGTATCCGTCTCGGCGGCCGATGCTGCGACTCCGGCCGAATTGGGGCGCCGGCTGGCCGAATTGGGCTTTTTGCCCGGTGAGGCGGTCCGCATAGTCGCCCGGGGCCTGATGGCGCGGGCTCCGATTGCGGTACGCATTGGCACGGGCACCTTCGCCCTGCGACTTTTCGAAGCCGCCTGTATCCGCGTATGCCCGGAGCAGACGCAGCCCGCCTAAGATCATGGACGCTCTGTTAGCGAGCCCCAGTCCATTGGTCGCTCTGGTTGGAAACCCCAACTGCGGCAAGACGGCACTGTTCAATATTCTTACCGGTAGCCGCCAAAAGGTCGCCAACTACGCCGGCGTAACCGTCGAGCGCAAAGAGGGCTCCCTGCTCACGCCGTCGGGAAAACGCGTGCGCATTCTGGATTTGCCGGGCGCCTACAGCCTCGACCCCCTGACTCCGGACGAACAGGTCACCGCCGACGTGCTGCTCGGCCGCCGCGCGGGCGAGACCCAGCCGGACTTCATCGTCTGCGTCACCGACGCGACCAATTTGCGGCAGAACCTGCGGTTGGTGTTGGGCCTGAAAAGACTGGGCCTGCCCATGGTGGTGGCGCTCAACATGACCGATATCGCGCGCCGCAAGGGCATCGTCATCGATGCCCAACGCTTGAGTGTCGAACTGGGGGTGCCGGTGGTCGAGACCGTCGGCGTCAAGACCAAGGGTGTACAAGCCCTGATCAAGGTGCTCGATGGGACCGTCGCGGCCGCAGCCGCTCTCGATCTGGCGCGCGCGCCGACCCCCGCCGGTTGGTTGCCCTTGACCTCGATTGACATCGAGCACGATCAGGCCGAGGTGCGCAGAATCCTCGGGTTGGTGGGCGGCGATCGCATCGACGGCGTGACCTTCAGCGATCGCGTCGACTCCGTCGTGCTGCATCCGGTGCTGGGTCCCCTGATTCTCGCGATCATCCTGTTCCTGGTATTTCAAGCGGTGTTCTCGTGGGCGCAATGGCCCATGAACGAGATCAAACTCGGCGTCGCCGCCTTCGGCGACCAGCTCGGGGCGGCGCTGCCGGCCAGCCTGCTGAAGGGGCTGCTGGTCGACGGCATTCTCGCCGGGGTCGGCAGTGTCTTGGTATTTCTGCCCCAAATCATCATCCTGTTCTTCTTCATTCTGGTGCTCGAAGACTCAGGATACCTGCCGCGCGCGGCATTCTTGCTGGACCGGGTGATGGGCGCCGTGGGGCTGTCGGGCCGGGCATTCATTCCCTTGCTGTCGAGCTTCGCGTGCGCGATTCCCGGAATCATGGCGACGCGCACCATCCAAAATCCCCGCGACCGGCTGGCGACCATCATGATTGCGCCGCTGATGACCTGTTCCGCGCGACTGCCCGTGTACGCGCTCATCATCGGCGCGTTCATCCCGCGCCGAACGTTGTGGGGAGGCCTGGAATTGCAGGGCCTGGTGCTGTTCGCGCTGTACATCCTGGGAGTCGTGGGCGCCATGGCGGTGGCCTTCGTCATCAAGCGCAGCGCTGCCGGTGCGGGCTTCCACGCGCTGATGCTGGAATTGCCGGCCTATCACTGGCCGAATTTGCGCAATCTGGCGCTTGGGTTGTGGCAGCGGGTGGAAATATTCATGAGCCGCGTCGGCACCATCATTCTGGCGCTGATGGTGATCCTGTGGGCGTTGAGCTCGTTTCCCGCACCCCCGCCCGGCGCCACCGGGCCGCCGATCCAATACAGCGTCGCCGGACATCTGGGCGCTTGGCTCGCGCTGGTGTTCGCACCCATCGGCTTCAATTGGCAGATATCGATTGCGCTGGTGCCGGGCCTCGCGGCGCGCGAGGTTGCCGTCGGCGCTCTGGGCACGGTGTACGCCCTGTCGGCCACGGGCAATGACGTGAGCGGCGCGCTGACGCCGTTGATCGCCCAGTCATGGAGCTTGCCGACCGCGCTGTCTCTGCTCGCCTGGTACGTGTTCGCGCCGCAGTGCCTGTCGACCCTTGCCACCGTCAAGCGCGAGACCAACTCCTGGCGCTACCCGATTATCATGGCGGCGTATATGTTCGGGCTGGCCTACGTCGGCTCGTGGATCGTCTTTCGGGTCTCCACAGCGTTGCTGGGTGCCGCTTGAGCAGATTTGCATGAACGGAATTCTCGACGGCTTTCTGGTGGGTATCGCACTGCTGCTGAGCGTGGGATACGCCTTGCTGTCGCTCGGCCCAAGAAGCCTGCGGCGCAGATTGCTCGCGGCGTTGAGCTTTGCGCTGGGGCGGGCGCCGGCGGTACTGGGTCTGCGCGGAGCGGCGGAGCGGCTTGCCATAGCGGCGGCCGGCAAGAGTCACGGCGCCTGCGGCGGCTGCGACGATTGCGGCACCAATGCCGCCGGCGCGACCGCCACACAGCCGCCCACGAGGGATAGGGCGGCAGCCGAAGTCAGAGTGCCGGTGGCCAAGATCGGCCGGCGGGCCCGAGGCGCCTGAACGCAGCGCGGTATCGCTAGGGGGAGGATGCGGTGGATGCCGGAGCGGTTGCTTCAGCCTGCCAGCCGCCGCCCAGTGCACGGTAGAGCTGAACCACGGACAGCAGGGTATTGAGGCGTGCCGCCGAGAGCGACAGTTCGGCGGTGAACAGATCGCGGTCGGCGTCGATGACGTTGAAGTAGGAGGCGTAGCCGACCCGGTAGCGCGCCAGCGCGATTGTATTGGCGCGGCGCTGCGCATCGACCTGGGCCTCCTGGGCGGCCTGCACTTCGGCATCCTGCTGGCGCGCCAGCAGCGCATCCGACACTTCTTGAAAGGCGGTCTGCACGCTCTTCTCATACCGCAGCAGCGCTTCGCGCTTCTGCGCATCCGCGAGTTCCAATTGGTAGAGATTGCGCTGCGGACTCAAGAGCGGCTGCAGCGCGCCCACGCCGGCCGACCAGGTGCGCGCCGGGCCGCTGAACAACGACGACAGGGCGTCGCTGATGCCGCCCCCGACCGCCGTGAGAGTGATGCTCGGAAATAGATTCGCCTTGGCGACTCCCACCTGCGCGTTCGCCGCCACCAGGTTCTGCTCCGCCTCGCGCACGTCGGGGCGGCGCTCGAGCAGGCTCGAAGGCAGGCCCGCGGCGGGCACGGGCGCCGGGGCGCGATCGACGCTCTGCGCCGCTGCGGAGTCCTCCCTGCGCGGGAGGGACTGCGGATTGTGACCGAGCAGCACGCTCAACTGATCCTCGGTCTGACCGACCAGCAGCTTGAGTTCCGGCACGTTCGCCTTGGCGATGGCCAATTGCGCCTGGGCGGTGGCGACATCAAGTTCCGATACCGTGCCGCGATCGTGCTGAGCCTGCGTCAGGTCGACGAATTTCTGCCGCGTGCCCACCGTGCGCCGCGTGATCGCGAGCTGCTCGTCGAGACTCCGCAATGTGAAATAGGCCGTGGCAATGCTCGACACCAAGCCGGCCATCACGTCCTGCTTGGCGTAGGCGGACATCAGAAGCTGCGCGCGGGCCGCCTCGGTGGCGCGGCGGTACTTGCCCCAGAAATCGAACTCGTAGGAGAGGCTGCCCTGGAGCGAGAACACATTGCTCACCGGCGGTATCCCGGGCGGCAGCTCGTACAACGACGTGCGTTGCCGCGTGGCTCCCGCACCCGCCGAAACCTGCGGTAGCTGCTGCAGGCGCGCCGAGCCGTACACCGCCTGCGCCTGATCGACGCGCGCGGCGGCGACGCGCACGTCGAGGTTGTTGACGAGCCCGTCCCGGATCAGCGACTGCAGCTCCGGGTCCTTGTATACCTGCCCCCAACCGGAGTCGGCGATGTAATCCGATCCTCCGTCGCTCTCGAAACGATAGGCCGCCGGGGTCGCGATGTCGGGCCGCCGGTAATCGGGTCCGAGTGCACAACCCGCGAGTGCCGCCACCCCTAGCGCGACGACTCCCGTCGCGACGCAACCCATTCTGCGCTTCATGACGGCGCGGCCGGTGCCGGCTTGCGGGCGCCGCGCAGGCGCTCGGCCAACCGCTGCATGAGGACGTAGAAGACCGGAATCAGGAAGATGCCGATGAGGGTGGCGGCGCTCATTCCGAACACCACCGCCGTGCCCAGCACCCTGCGCGCCGAAGCGCCGGCGCCGGTGGCGATCGCCAGGGGCAAGGAGCCGAAGATGAATGCGAAGGACGTCATCAGGATCGGCCGCAGCCGCAGGCGTGCGCCCGCGATCGACGCCTCCACCAACGGCTTGCCGCGCTCATACTCGAGCTTGGCGAATTCGACGATGAGGATCGCGTTCTTGGCCGCCAAACCGATCAGCATGACCAGGCCGATCTGCGCGTAGATGTCGTTCTGCATGCCGCGCATGGCGAGGCCTCCGTAGGCTCCAAGAACGGCGAATGGAATGCACAAGAGTACTGCGAACGGCACCGCCCAGCTTTCGTACAGGGCGGCCAGCACCAGAAACACGAACACCATCGCCATGCCGAAGATCGCGCCGCTCTGGCCGCTGGAAATTTTTTCCTGGTACGTGGTGCCGGTCCAATCGTAGCCATAGCCGCTCGGCAAGTCGCGCGCCAATTCCTCCATCACCCGCGTCGCCTCGCCCGAGCTGTAGCCCGCAGCCGGCGCGCCATTGATGGTCGCGGCGCGAAACACGTTGAAGCGCTCGATGTATTCCGGCCCCAATTTGGGCCTGATGGTGACCAGCGTCGACAGCGGCACCATGTCGCCCTGCGAGGTGCGCACGTACAGGCCGTTGACCGACTCGGGCGAGACGCGCGCCTGCGGCTCCGCCTGGGTGGTGACCTTGTAGGTTCGGCCGAATAGATTGAAGTCGTTGACGTAGTTGCCGCCGAAGAAGGTCTGCAGGCTGTTGAAAATGCTCGAGAGCGACACGCCGAGGGTTTTGGCGCGCTCTCGATCCAGAACGTACTCTATTTGCGGGGTACGCGTATTGAACTGTGTGAACACGCGTGCGAGTTCGGGCCGCTTGTTCGCCTGGGCGAGAAACTCGGTGAGCACGCCGTTGAACTTCTGAATATCGCCGCCGCTTCGATCCTCGAGAATGAACTCGAAGCCGCCGGCCGTGCCGATGCCCGGAATCGGAGGAGGGTTGAATACGAAGACATTCGCTTCCTTGATGCCGGCGCCGATGCGATTGAGGCGCTGCGCCAGAGACGCCGCGCCGTGCGGCCCCGAGCCGCGCTCGCTCCAGGGCTTCAATTCGGCGAAGATGGTGGCGGCGTACGGGGAGTTGGTGCCGGTGAGAATATTCAGTCCGGTAATGGCGAAGGTGTCCTCCACTTCCGGCTGGGCGCGCAGCTGCCGGCGGAAAGCGTCCGCCACCGCCTCCGTGCGCTGAATCGAGGCACCCAGCGGCAGGGTGACGAGTCCCATCACATAGCCCTGATCCTCATCCGGCATGAAGCCCGTGGGGCGGCTCTCGACCAGCCACACGGCCGCGGCGCCCAGGATCAGAAACACGGTCATCGAGCGCGCGGTGCGCAGGATGCGGCGGCGCACCGACTCGGTGTAGCGCACGGTGAACCGTTTGAAGGTGCGACTGAACACGCCGAAGGCGCGGCCCAACAGTCCGCCAAAATGCGATTCCTCGGTGGGCTTGAGCAGCAGCGCGCACAGCGCCGGCGTCAGCGTCAAGGCGATGATGAGCGAGATGGCCACCGAGACGGCCAGCGTGAGCGCAAATTGCCGGTAGAACTGGCCGGTCAGTCCGCCCAGGAAGGACACGGGCACGAATACTGAAATCAACACCAGCGCGATGGCGACCACCGGACCCGCGACTTCCTTCATGGCCTCCTTGGTGGCCTCGCGGGCGGCGAGCTTGCGGCTGTCCATGATCTCGGTGACGGCCTCCACCACAACGATGGCGTCGTCCACGACCAGGCCGATGGCCAGCACCAAGGCGAACAAGGTCAGGGTATTCAGCGAGAAACCCAGGGCGACGAAGGCGCTGAAGGCACCGATCAGGGATACCGGCACCGCAATCATGGGGATCAACGTCGCGCGCCAGCTCTCGAGGAATATGAATACCACCAGCAGCACCAACACACCGGCCCCCGCCAGGGTCACGACGACTTCGTGCACGGACTCGGACACGAACAGCGTGGTGTCGAACGGAATGGAATAATGGATGCCCTTCGGGAAAGCCGGCGCCAGCGCATCCATGGCCTTGCGCACGCCGAGCGCAACGTCCAGCGCATTGGCATCCGGCAATTGATAAATGCCGATGATGGCCGTGGGCACGCCGTTCAGCCGGGTGGAACGCGAGTAGTCGGTGGCGGCGAGTTCGACGCGGGCGATGTCCTGGAGGTGAACGACGGCGCCGTCAGGCCCGTTGCGTACCACGATTGCGGAGTATTCCTCGGGCGTCGACAGCCGGCCCTTTACCGAGGCGACATACGTCATCTGCTGTCCCGGCGGCGCGGGTTCGCCGCCGATGGTTCCGGCCGGCGCCACGACATTTTGTTCGTTGATGATGTTCGACACATCGTCGGTCGTGACCCCGAGCCGCGCCATCTTTGCCGGGTCGAGCCAGATGCGCATGCCGTAGTCGCGCGCGCCGAAAACGACGACCTGACCGACGCCGCGTACCCGTGCCAGAGCGTCGTACACGTGCAGCGTCGCGAAATTGGACAGGAACAGGTAATCGTAACGTGGATCGTCGGAACCGATGGCGACCGTGAGCAGGATCTGCGGTTGGCGCTTGGCCACCGTGATGCCCTGCTGCAGCACCTGTGCCGGGAGCTGCCGCTGCGCAATCGCCACCTGATTCTGGACATCGACCGCGGCAATGTCCTGCGCCGTGCCGACGTCGAAGGAAACGGTGAGATTGTAGCTGCCGTCATTGGCGCTCTTGGAATCCATGTAGATCATGTGCGGCACGCCGTTGACCTGCTGCTCGATGGGCGCCGCAACCGACTGCTCGATGGTGGCGGCATCGGCGCCGGGAAAGGTGGTCGACACCAGGATGGTCGGCGGGGTGATTTGCGGAAAGCGGGCCACGGGCAGGCCGGCGAGCGATATACCGCCGGCGATCGTGATGATGATCGCAAGGACCGTCGAGAAAATCGGATGATCGATAAAGTAGTCGATCATGCCCCGTTCTGTCCCGCGGGTGCCATGGGCGTGGCCTTGACCAGGCTGTCGGGCTTGATGTGCTGCACGCCGTCCACGATCACGACGTCCCCGGCTTTCAGCCCCTCCTGCACTTGCATGTCGGAACCGACGCGCAGACCCAGGCGCACGTCGCGCTGCTGCGCGCGGCCGGCGCCATCCACGATCCAGACGTAGTTCTTGCCCTGCAGGTCCTGAACCGCGCGCTGCGGCACGACGATTGCATTGGCATCCTGCTGCGCCGCCACCTGCACCCGGGCGAATTGTCCCGCGTGCAGCAGGTGCTTCGGATTGTCGACTTCGAGGCGCAGCGCCAAGGTACCGGTCCGGGTGTCGACCGCCGGGTCGATGAAGTCGAGCCGGGGTGTCTGCAGGTATTCCGAACCGTCCGCCAGGAATATGCGGAACGGGGGAGCGGACTTCGTGTCCTGGCTGGGTGCGCGGCCGAGCTGGCGCTGCAGGCTCAGCAAGCGTTGCTCGCTCACGCTGAAATTCACGTACATGCGGTCGTTCTGGTAGATCGTGGTCAGCAGCGTATTGTTGGCCGTTACCATGCCGCCCTGGCGCAATTGAGCCCTGCCCATCACGCCGTCGATCGGGCTCAAGATGGTGGTGTAGCCGAGATTGAGCTCCGCCGACCTGACCGCCGCCTTGGCGGCGTCGATCGACGCGAGATTGGCTTGGTTTTTCGCGACCGCCGCATCCAGCTCCTGCTGGCTGACGGCATCGATTTCGGACAACGACTTCGCGCGCGCCAGGTCGCGCTGCGACTGTAGCGACGCCGCCGCGCTCTGTGCCAGTGCGGCCTTCGCCTGCGCCAAGGCGGCGATATAGGGTTCGCGATCGATGACGAACAAGAGCTGCCCGGTCTTGACCGCCTCGCCTTCGACGGGGACGCGCTTTTCCAGAGTGCCGCCGACCCGCGGCCGGATTTCGACCGCGTTGACGGCTTCGGCCTGCGCGACATAGTCCTCGGAAAACGTGACCGGATGCGGTGTGACCTTGATGACCGTGACGTCGACCGCGGCGGGGGCGCGCGGCGTATTCTTCGAACAGGCGAGGCACGACAAAGCAGCGGCCACAACCACGGCACTACGCGAAACGTTGCGCTGGATCGCAAGACGGCGAGACATGTGTTTTCCCCGGGGCCGGCCGAACGGTCTCAATAGTTGAATCATGTCGACGGCCGTCGCCGAGCCTAGCATAAGATGAGAGGGGCATGCGGCACGAGAATCAGGCTTCAAGGAGCGGGCAATGATGCAGATGCCGAAGTTTCATCCGGCCGACGCCGTGGCCGGTCTGTCGCTCGCCGGGCTGCTGCTGCCGGAGGCGGTAGCCTATTCGGGCCTTGCGAATCTGCCGCCCCAGGCAGGTGTGATCGGCCTGTTCGCGGGTCTCATTTGTTATGCGCTCCTTGGCCGCAGCCGCTACGCCATCGTCACCGCGACCTCGTCCTCCGCGGCGGTGCTTGCCGCGGCGACATTGGCGCTCGGCGCCGACGCGCCTGCGCAGCGGGTGGCGCTGGCCTCGATCCTGGTGGTTGCGACCGGCTGCGCCTTTCTGCTCGCCGGATGCGCGCGATTGGGTGCCATGTCGAACCTGATCGCACGGCCCGTGCTGCGCGGCTTTTCGTTCGGGTTGGCATTGGTCATTGCCGTGAAGCAGTGGCCGCACATCGTGGGCATGCATGTGCACAGCGTGGACTTCCTGCCGCTGCTGCTTGAAATCGTTCGCGGCGCCGGCGTCTGGCAGCCGATCGGTCTTGCCGCCGGGGTGGGTGCTCTGGCGGCGTTGTTCGCGCTCGAGCGATTCCGATACGTTCCGGGCATGCTGATGGTAATCGTCGCCGGGATCGCGGCGGCTCCCTGGCTCGCGGCTCACGGCGTTTTACTCACGGGACCGATTCACTTATCCCTGGAGCGCCCGTCGTTCGCGATGCCGGCGGGCGAACGATGGCTGCCCGTGGTGGAGTTCGCCTTGGCGCTGATGTTCATCTTGTACGCGGAATCTTACAGTTCGATCCGCACCTTTGCGCTGAAGCACGACGAGAGCGTGCGGCCGAACCGCGACTTGATCGCGCTGGGAATCGCCAACGTGCTATCCGGCGCATTTCACGGAACACCCGTCGGTGCGGGCTACTCGGGCACCTCCGCGAACGAAGCGGCGGGCGCGAGTTCGCGCACCGCCGGCCTGTACGCGGCGCTGACGGTGCTCGCGTTGGTATTGCTGTTCCTGCCGTGGATAGAACGCATTCCGGATCCGATCCTGGCCGCGATCGTCATTCACGCGGTCAGCAAGTCCCTGCGGCTCGCCGTCTTCCGCCCGTACTTCAAGTGGCGGCGCGACCGGCTGGTCACGCTCACCGCCGTCGCCGCGGTAATTGTTTTCGGCATGCTCAACGGGCTGCTGGCGGCAATCGCCTTCAGTATGGCGATGCTGCTGCATTCCTTGGCGAGCCCGCGGCTCTCCGTGCTCGGACGCATGGGCGCGCACGATTTCGTCAGCGTCGCGCGCTTTCCGGAGGCCGTGTGCACGCCGGGCATTCTGGTCTTGCGGCCGGAGGAACCCTTGTTCTTCGCAAATGCCGAGCCGCTGCTGGCCTCGGCGCGGCAGAGAGTCTTGCAGCAAACCGACGTCAGGCTCGTGATTCTCAGCTTGGAGGAATCGCCGGATCTCGACGGATCCGCGCTCGAGAATCTGGGTGAATTTGCCGACTGGCTCGCCGCACGCAAGATTCGCATGCGCGTCGCGCGATTGAAGGAGGCCAGCCGCGACGCCTTGGTGCGGGCCAACTTCGGCCAGTTGCCGGCAGCCGAGCTCGACTATCACAGCGTCGATGATGCGGCGCGCGATGTCGATGATGCGGCGCGCGATGTCGGAATCGTCTGACAGCCGACTTATGGCTATCTGACAGGCGGTCTTATGTCTATGTCGGTTGCGGGCGACAGATTGGCACGGCCAATTTCCAGTCAGAAAATCGCCGTGCTAGGGGCGGGCGAACAATCGAATAATCAGGAGTAAGGCCATGATCAGCACGACGCGAATTCGGCACGGACTCTGGTTGGCGGCAGTGTGGGCCCTTGCGGCCTGCGGCGGTTCCGGCGGCGGAATGAGTTCGATGAACTCCTCCAGCCCCGCTCAGAGCACCGCGCAAGCCTGCAGCAATTGCGGGATGGCCGTGGTCTCCATGACCGATGCGCCGGGGGACTTCATCAGCTACATGGTGAATGTCGTCTCGCTGCAGCTCAAGCGCGCGGACGGCACCGTGGTGGAAACCGTTCCGGTCACGACTCAGGTGGATTTTGCGCAGCTCGTGAATCTCTCCGAGATCATCAGCGCCGAGCAGATTCCCCCGGGCAATTACGTCTCCGCTGCGATTACTCTCGATTTTAGTTCCGCCACCATCGTCGTCGACAACGGCACCACCGGCGTGACCATCGCGGCCGGCAGCGTGATCAATGGCGCAACGTCGTTGCCGCTCGCGGCGCCGAACCCGACGCAGATGACCTTGAATCTCGACTTGTCCCACAATCAATTCATCGTCACGGAGCACGCCATCGCGAATTTGGCGCTCGACTTCAATCTGGCGGCGTCGAATACCATCGCACCGTCCGATACCAATCCGATGACGGTGACGGTCAATCCGGTATTGACGGCCAGCCTGGTACCGGATGCCACCAAGCAGATCCGCGTCCGCGGACCTCTGGTCAGCGTGGACGCGAGCACCTCGAGCTACATCATCAGCGTGCGGCCCTTCTTCAATTCCAGCGGTACGGCCGGCCAGTTCACGGTGAACACCACGGCCACCACCACCTTCTCCATCAACAATGTGAGTTCCACCGGCAGCGCGGGACTCATGCAGTTGGCGGCCGTGGCGGCGGGAACGGACGTCGTCGCCTACGGCTCCTGGGACAAGAGCACGCAGACCTTTACCGCAAGCAATGTGCTCGCGGGTTCGAGCGTTCCGGGAATGACGCACGACAGCGTGGAGGGCACGGTGCTGTCGCGCACCTTGAACACCCTCACGGTCGCCAACGGTGTGATCTTCCCCATCGAGACGGACGACGACGCGGACGACATGAGATTTGCGCGCCAGGTCACGGTCACCGTGGGAACGGGCACCATGGTCACCGAGGACGGACAGATGGGCGCCTTCACGATTCAAGACATTTCGGTGGGACAGCACCTGCAGCTTTCCGGCAAACTGGGCCAGGATAGTTCCGGCAATCCGACGCTCGATGCGACCGCCGGCAGCGCGCGGCTGATGGTGACCTCCCTGTCGGGAACCGTGACCTCGCTGGCGACCAACCTGGTCACCGTCAACCTGCAGAGCCTCGACGGCCAGATGCCGCTGCGCTTCAATTTTGCGGGAACCGGATCCGGGACCGGCACCACGAACGATGCGACCGCGGCCGCCTACGCGGTCGGTGTACCCAGCGCGTTGGCCCTCTCCACGCTCAGCGTAGGCGCTCCGGTGCGCTTCGCCGGGTTCGTTGCGCCGTTCGGCCAAGCGCCCCCCGATTTCAACGCATCGACGCTGCTGAGCTTCGCGCAGACTCGTGCGCTGCTCGACTTGAAATGGCCGACGTCCGGCAGTACGGCGCCGTTCGCCACGCTGACGGCCACGGAGCTGCTGATCGATCAAGCCGTGCTGCAGACGACTGTCGAACACTACATCCGGGTCGGGTTCGAAGCGTTCGACCCAACCACCCTGGCCACCGGCCTGGAGTTGATTCCGGATCCGGCGGCCAGCACCTTATGGTTGTCGATAGTCCACACCAAGAGCGAAAGCAGCGAGAACTTCTCGGCCTTCGCCGATTTCACCGCGGCATTGAAGACGGACTTGAACGGTACCAACGCGGTGGTGCACATTGCCGCCGACGGACCCTATGACTCGAGCAGCGGTACCCTGTCGGTCGATCAAATGATAGTGGTCATCGACGACTGACCGCTGAATTTTCCTAGTGTACCTGGGGCGCCAGGGCCGCTATTTCCCCGTGAAGTTCGGCGCGCGCTTGTGGCGAAACGCGGCAACCCCCTCCGCAAAGTCCGCCGTGTTGCCGAGCTGGGCCTGGGCAACGGCCTCGATCTCCATCTGTTCGCTCAGCGTGCGCGGCAGCTCCACGTTGAATACCGCTTTGATGCGTTCGAAGGCCTGGGTGGGGCCGGCGGCGAGGCGCCGCGCGATGGATTGCGCCAGGGCGCGTAACGCGTCGTCCTCCACGCAGGCCCAGATGAGTCCCCAATTTGCGGCATCCGCTGCCGTCAGCGCATCGCCGAGCAGTGCCAGGCCCTTGGCGCGTGCGGTGCCGACCAGCCGGGGGAGGTGAAAGGTACTGCCGAGATCGGGCATGAGGCCGAGCTTGGGCGCGAACAGCTGCAGAAATGTGGCGGAGCGCGCGGCCACGACAATGTCGCCGGCCAGCGCAAGACTCACCCCCGCGCCCGCGGCGACGCCGTTGACCGCGACCACGACCGGGACTCGCATTTGATGCCAGGCATTGACCATGGGATTGAAATGCTGCCGAAGGCCGTTGCCGATATTTTCGCCGCGGCTGCGCTCCGGGTTGCCCAAGAGATCCTCGCCCATGAGATCGGCGCCCGAACAGAAGGCCCGGCCCGACGCGCCGAGCACGACGGCGCGAATCGCGGGGTCGGATTCGATCGCCGCGGCGGCGGCCCGCAAATCCGTGATCAACTGCAGGTTCAAGGCGTTCAATCGGTCGGGCCGGTTGAGCGTGACCTCGACGATGTCATCCCGCCGCTCGAATATCAGGGTGTCGAATTTCATGCTTACGGCCTCGTGTGCAACCCAGTGCGCATAAGCCATAATGACAGAAACACCTCGATCGGTGCGGAGCCGTACATGCCCATCCCTGAGATTTTGCAAGGCCGCTTGCGGCTACCCGTCATCGGCGCGCCGATGTTCATCGTCTCGACGCCGCGCCTGGTGCTGGAGCAATGCAAGGCCGGCATCGTGGGCTCATTCCCGGCGCTGAATGCACGCCCCGCGGCGCAGCTTGACGACTGGCTGGCGGAGATCACGGGTGAACTTGCGGCCTACACGCGCGCCAATCCGCACCTCAAGGTGGCGCCGTTCGCCGTCAATCAGATCGTGCATGCCAGCAACGATCGCCTGGAGCGGGATGTCGCGGCGTGCGTGAAGCACCGCGTTCCCATCATCATCACCAGCCTGCGGCCGCCGGCCGAAGTGGTTGCCGCCGTGCACGGCTACGGCGGCATCGTGTTTCACGACGTCATCAACCTGCGCCACGCGGAGAAGGCGGCGGCGCAGGGAGTCGACGGCATCATCGCGGTGTGCGCAGGGGCGGGCGGCCATGCCGGAACGTTGAGCCCGTTCGCACTGGTGAAACAGATTCGCGAGGTCTATGCCGGGGCGATCATCCTGTCGGGCGCGATGAGCACCGGTGCCGACGTATTGGCCGCGCAGGCGCTGGGGGCGGATCTCGCCTATCTTGGCACTCGCTTCATCGCCACGGAGGAAGGCAACGCCGGCGCCGAGTACAAGCAGATGCTGGTCGACAGCGGCGGCGAGGACATCGTCTACACCTCGCTGTTCAGCGGCGTCCTCGGCAATTATCTGCGCGGCAGCGTCGTGCGCGCCGGGCTCGATCCCGACAAGCTGCCCGAGGCCGACAAGACGAAAATGAATTTCGGCACCGGTGGCGCCTCCGAATTCAAGGCCTGGAGGGACATCTGGAGCGCCGGACAGAGCGTGAGCGGCATTCACGACGTGCAGACGGTCGCGGCGCTGGTGAGCGGACTGGCGCGCGATTACGAGGCGGCGCGCGCGCGGCTGTGTCAGAGCGCTAGTTGGTGAGGGCCGCGCGCAGCGCTTTGACCTGAAGCGCCGCCGAGGCGAGCAGCTGCTTGCAATCGCCGGAACCGAGCCGGAGGCGTTGAAAGCCAGGGCCGGCCGTGGCGCTGTCATCGATGGGCTCATTGTGGAACACACGGGAGCCAAGTGCGATCGAGGCGATCAATACATCCGTCAGCCCGCCCGCCTCGGCTGTCGCACGGTTCTCGTTGTTTTGATCGACGACCGCCGCGACGATCGGCGGCGGGAACTTCCAGTGCTTGAGAATGGAGCCCGCAATGCGCGGATGCCACTCCCGCATCAGCGCCTCCCATGCCTCGCCGTCGGCGCCGCCGTCGGCGGCACGCGGCGCGTTCACCGCGATATACAGGTTTCCGATGTTGTGCATGAGGCCGGTCATCAGCGCCTCGTCGGGGTTTGCGGCGCGGGTCTCGCGCGCGAGCACATAGGCGATCGAGGCGACCAGCGCGCCCATGCGCCACAGCTCGCGAATGTGCGGCCGGAGCTTCGCCTGGCCGCTGCCGAACTCCATCTGTTGCAGCGAAAACGACATTGCCGTGCAGCGCACTAGCTGGGTGCCGAGGCGGGTCAGCGACTGCTGGAGGTCGAAGATCCGTTCGGTCGATGGGTTCAGGAACGCGGAGTTCGCGAGCCTGATGATTCGGGCGGCCAGGGCGGCATCGGCGCCGATCACCTGCGTGACCCGGGTCCGCGGCGCCCGCGGGTCCTCAAGCACCTTCTGTACCCGGATCGCGATGTCCGGCAGCGAGGGCAGGCGCACATCCCCGGCCGCGACTTCCAGCGAAAGCTTGCGGATGACGGCGTCCCGATCCGACTCCCCGGCTCGGAGATCTCCTGCGGGTAAATTGTTCGCTGCCACGGAAGTACCTTGGGTTCGCGGTTCGATCACCCGGTTATCGGCCGGAGCGGCCCCGGCTTTAGCCGAATCCGCCGCGAACATCGAGGACGATGGCAGCGCCTGGGATCTGACGGGCTTCTCTGCGTTCCTTGGCATTCCGCAGAATGATGCCGCGTCGATGATTGTCGACGACCCCCCATTCCTTGATTTCCTCCAAGGATCGGAAGCAGCCGAGGCAGGTAAGGTCATCGTCCAGGCAGCAATTGCGTATGCAGGGGGATTGAGCGGAGATGTCGATATCACTCATTTGGCGTCGCCGCGATTGAGAAGCTCCGAATTTGACCACAGGGGCCAAGGCGAATCCGGGCATGTATCACAAGGCCGCGCGTAGCGGTAAACGGTCTATTGGCGGAAGCGGACGCCAGGACAACCTTGTCCAATCGTGATATGTTCGATTGGATTGTGTCGATTCGGGGCACCAACTAAAATCAAAATGGGGGCTCTATGAATGCCGTAGATCGCGTGAAATTCCTGCGTATCGCGCTAGTTGCGATCGGTCTTGTCTTCCTGTTTGGCGTATACCCGCTAACGATCCTATGGCCGGCGGGCTGGTCGTGGCACCATGACGGGCAGTCGCTTTACCTGCAAATGATTCTAGGAATTTACGCAACGCTTGGTGTATTTCTTCTCATTGCATCGCGTGACCCACTCGCAAATCGGAGTCTGATCTGGTTTACCATCTGGTCGAGCGTGGTGCACGCCGGAATCATGGCCACGCAAGCGCTTGTATATCAGGAACACCTTGGACATCTGCTCGGAGACGTACCGGCGCTGTTGATTGTCGCTTTAGTCTTGGCACTTCTGATGCCGCGAAACCCCGGCAGTGCCAGTTGAGATCGTGAGAGC
>JBARBX010000340.1:0-4699 GCA_049793535.1 Steroidobacteraceae bacterium
CGCGCAGCCGCATCCGGATGGTACGGGCCACGTGCAGGCCTTGCTGCTTGGCCGCCGGAGCGATCCCGGGAACCGGTTTGCCGTGCCAGGCCGAGATGGTCGCGGTGTCGCCGATCACGAAGATCTCCGGATGTCCCGGCGCCGTGAGATCCGCTTCCACCTGGGCTCGTCCGGCGTTGTCGGCCGGCAGCGCGGCCCAGGCGGCGGCGGCCGATGCGCGGACCCCCGCCGCCCAGAGGATGACTTTCGCCGCGAGCGGTCGGCCGCCGTAAATCACGCCGCGCTCGCTGCACTCGCTCACGGCCTGGCCGAGTTGCACCTCGACTCCGAGGCGTTCAAGCGACGCTTTTGCATAGCTGGAAAGATCCTCGGTGAAGCTCGGCAAGATGCGCGGACCCGCCTCGATCAGCACCACTCGAGCGTTGCGCGTGTCGATGTGGCGAAACTCCAGGGGTAGATTCTGATTGGCGAGCTCGGCGATCGCGCCCGCCAATTCGACGCCCGTGGGTCCGCCGCCGACGATGACGAAGGTCAGCAGTGCGGCGCGACGCCCGGGGTCGGTCTCGCGCTCGGCGTGCTCCAAGGACAGCAGAATCCGCCTGCGGATCGAGATGGCGTCCTCCAAGGTCTTGAGCCCCGGGGCGTGCGGTTCCCATTCGTCGTGGCCGAAATAGGCATGCCGTGCTCCGGTGGCCAGTATCAGGGTGTCGTAATTCAAAGAGCCGCCGTCGTCGAGCGCCACGCTGCGCCGGCGCGTGTCGACCCCCGTCACCGTGCCGAGCAATGTCGTGACCTCGCGACGATTGCGCATCAAATGGCGGATCGGCCAGGCGATTTCCGAGGTCGCGAGCGACGCGGTGCCGACTTGATACAAGAGCGGCTGAAATAGGTGATGGTTGCGCTGATCGACGATGGTGACGGCAACCCGCGCTCCGGCCAGTCCTTGAGCCACCGCCAGGCCGCCGAAGCCGGCGCCGACGATGACCACGTGATGGGTCATTCGGTCACGACGGCGTAGCCCGCGGCGACCCAGGCATCGAGTCCGCCGAACAGCGGCCGGACTCGTTTGAAGCCGTGGTTCATCAGAAGTTTGGCGACGCGGGCGGCGGACGCTTCGCTTGGACAGGTGCAGTACAAAACGATGTCGCGATCGCGCGGCAATTCCTTCAGGTGGCGCGCGACGTCCTGAAGAGGCACATGCAGCGCGCCTGGGATCCAGCGAGGTTCGAGTTCGCGCGCGGTGATCGAACGCACATCAATGATGATTGGCGAGGCGCCGGTTTGAATGAGGGCGTACAGATCTCCGACGCTGATCCGCGCCATGCGTAACATCCTGTAGAAGCGCCTGCGCTCCCACCACTTGTAGGCGATGTAGCAGGCCAGCAAGAGCGCGATGCCAACGCCGGCGATACCGCCGAAGCGGCTCAATTGTTCCAGCAGCCGCTCGATCTGATATTTGAACAGGACGCCGGCGCCGAGAGCGACCCCCACCCAGAGAATCGCGGAGCAGGCGCTCAACAAGACGAAGCGCAGCCAGCCCACACGCAGGGCACCGGCCATGGGCGGCGCGATGATGGCGAGGCCAGGAATGAATTTTGCGATGACCAGGGAATTGACGCCCCAGCGCTCGAAGCGCGTTTGCGTCTGGCTGACGCAGGAGTCGGGCTCCAGAGAAATCTTGCACAGGGCTTTCAGGACGCGGATGCCGTATCTTTCGCCGACCCAGTACCAGCCGCAGTCCGCGGCCAGGCAGGCCAGCATCGACCCCAGGAACAGCACCGGCAAGGACATCTCTCCGCGCGCGGCGATGGCGCCGGCGACGATGAGCGTCGGCACGGCCGGTACCGGAAGTCCGACCTGGTCGAGAAGCACGTTGACGATCACGATCAACAGTCCGTAGGGACCTAGATGGGCGATGAGCTCGTGGGTCATGGGGCGAGCATACGGCCGCCGTCGGCAGCACCCGGTGTGCCTGGTGCGCCGGGCCGGCGTTCTATATTCGGAAGGAACGCGGCCACCATGCCGAGCAGCGGCAGATAGGCGCAGATCCGATACACGAACTCGATGCCGTAGCGGTCGGCGAGACCGCCCAGCACCGCCGCGCCGATGCCGCCGATGCCGAAAGCGAACCCGAAGAACAGGCCCGAGATGGCGCCGACCTTGCCCGGCATCAGTTCCTGCGCGAATACCACGATGGCCGAGAATGCCGACGACAAGATCAATCCGATGACGAAGGTCAACAGGCAGGTCCATGGCAGGCTGACGAAGGGCAGCAGCAGCGAGAACGGCGCCACCCCCAGAATGGACACCCAGATCACTCGCTTACGGCCGATGCGATCGCCGATGGGTCCGCCGAGCAAGGTGCCGAGCGCCATCGCGCCCAGAAATACGAACAGATAGATCTGCGCCGCCTGCACGCCGACGTGGAATTTCTCGATCAGATAGAAGCTGTAGTAGCTCGAGATGCTGGCGATGTAGAAGTACTTCGAGAAGATCAACGTCACCAGGATGCCGATCGACCAGGCGACTCTGCGCGGCGATACGGGCGCGGCAGTCTTAGGTTGGCGCTTCGAGCCGCGCGCATGATCGAGGTGCTGGCGCTTGTACCAGGCTCCCACCCGGGCGAGCACCGCCATGGCCAGCAGGGCCGCAAAAGCGAACCAGGCGAGACTCGACTGCCCGTGAGGAATGATGATCCAGGCGGCGAGCAGCGGGCCCATGGCGCTGCCGGCGTTGCCGCCGACTTGAAAGATCGACTGTGCCAGGCCATGGCGGCCACCCGAGGCGAGGCGCGCGATGCGCGAGGATTCCGGATGAAAGATCGAAGAGCCGGCGCCGATCAGCGCGGCCGCCGTCAGTACGATGGGATAGCTCGGCGCAAACGCCAGGGTGACTATGCCGCAAAACGTGAATCCCATGCCGACGCTCAGGGAGTACGGTTTCGGATGCTTGTCCGTGTAGATGCCGATGACCGGCTGCAGCACCGAGGCGCAGATCTGGTAGGTGAGCGTGATCACCCCGATCTCAACGAAACTCAAATGGAACTCGCCCTTGAGCAGCGGGTAGATCGCCACGATCAGCGATTGCATCATGTCGTTGAGCAGGTGCGAGAAGCTGATGGCGCCCAATACTTTGAAGCGAGTCGGCGCGGCCTGCTCGAGCGCATGTGAATTTGCGGTGACACTCTCGTCCATAAACTCCTACCCTACTAGCTACTTCATTGCCTGTCCTGCGAGAATGCGCCGATGGATCGCTTCGCGCCCTTCGTCTTTCTCCGCGACCTCGCTTCTCGCTGGGACGTCCTGGCGTTCATCGTCGTGATCGGGTTGATCGTCTTTTTGGGCGAGACCTCGCGCGGCCTGTTCGCGCCGCTGTCGCAGCTCGAATTGACGCCGCTGTCGCTCGATCCCATTCATCTCCCCGAATACGCGGCACGCACCACGTTCCGCATGCTGGCGGGGCTGTTCCTCTCGCTGGTATTCACTCTGACATATGCCACGTGGGCGGCCAAGAGCGAACGGGCGGGCAAGCTGCTGGTGCCCATTTTGGATATTTTGCAGTCGGTGCCCATTCTGGGATTCATCTCGGTGACGGTGGTGTTCTTCATGTCGCTGGCGCCCGGGCGGGTGCTCGGTGCCGAGTTTGCGGCCATCTTCGCCATATTCACCAGCCAAGCGTGGAACATGGCCTTCAGCTTCTATCAGTCGCTGCGGACCATACCGCTCGAGTTGATGGAGGCGGCGGAATCCTTTCGATTGTCGCCCTGGATGCGCTTTTGGCAGCTAGAAGTGCCGTTCGGCATGCCGGCGCTCATTTGGAACATGATGATGTCCATGTCGGGCGGCTGGTTCTTCGTCGTCGCCTCCGAATCGATCAGCGTCGGCCACACCACGGTGACCTTGCCGGGCGTCGGCTCCTATATCGCCCTCGCCATCGAACAGAAAAACCTGCGGGCCATCGGCTGGGCGATCGCCACCATGCTGATCGTGATCCTGCTGTACGACCAATTGCTGTTTCGGCCGTTGGTGGCATGGGTCGATCGTTTCCGCGTGGAGCAGGAGCCCGGCGCACGGGTCCCGGACTCCTGGGCGTTGACCATGATGCGCCGTTCGCGTTTGATTCAAGGGGCGACCGTGGCCTTTCACACGCTGGTGATGTTGACCAGCCGGGCCGTGAAGCGCACCGACAAGCCCATCGAGGCGGCGGCGCCGAAGCGCAGCCTGGATCTCTTGTGGGTGTCGCTGATCGTCGCGGCCGTGGTGCTCGGCCTGTGGCACATCGTCTGGGTGCTGATCAAGAACACCCCGCTGCAGGAGGCATTGCACGTATGCGGGTTGGCGGCGCTCACCATGCTGCGGGTGTTCATCCTCATCGCGCTGGCGAGCCTCGTGTGGGTGCCGATAGGCGTGTGGGTGGGCATGCGCCCGCGCGCCGCACAGATCGTTCAGCCCATTGCCCAATTCATGGCGGCGTTCCCGGCAAACTTGCTGTTTCCCATCGCGGTGTACGGCATCGTCGCGTGGAAGCTCAATCCCGACATATACCTGAGCCCGCTGATGATCCTCGGCACTCAGTGGTACATTTTGTTCAACGTCATCGCCGGCGCCTCGGCCATACCCGCCGAGATGCGCTACGCCGCGGACAACTTTCGCGTCTCGGGTTGGCTGTGGTGGCGCAAGGTTGCGCTGCCGGCGGTGCT
>JBARBX010000341.1:0-7074 GCA_049793535.1 Steroidobacteraceae bacterium
GTCCTCAGCAGGTGCAGCCGCTATCGGTGGGCGCGCGAGCGCCGATTTTCGCGGCCCGCACGACGCAGGGGGTGCTGCGGACCTTTGCGCCCGACAGTTACAAGAAGCCCACGGTCGTGCTGTTCTATCGGGGCGGTTGGTGCCCGTACTGCAATGCGCAACTGAGCGACCTGCACCTCGTCGAGCCGAGACTGCGGGAAAGCGGATTTGAGATTGTGTTCTTGAGTACCGATCGACCCGAATTGTTGTACTCCAGTCTCAAGGCGACCGATATCCACTACACGTTGCTATCGGACAGTCAGCTTGACGCAGCCAAAGCCTTTCACGTTGCCTATCACGTGGACGACGCAACGCTCGCAAAAATGCGGGAATATGGTGTAGATCTGGAGGCCACGACCGGTACCAAACAACACGAACTACCAGTGCCTTCGGTGTTCATTATCGACACGTCGGGGACCATTCGTTTCGTCTACTCGAATCCCGACTACAAGATTCGTTTGGGTGCCGATGCGCTTTGGGCGGCAGCACGACCCCTCGCCACGGTCAAATGAACGCGGTGGCTGCGCCGCGGTGGAAAGCAAATCGACACCCGGAGCCGAAGCCATGACTGACGATAGCGCCTACACACCGCCCAAGGTATGGACCTGGAACAAGGAGAACGGAGGCCAGTTCGCCAACATCAACCGCCCGGTGGCCGGACCGACGCACGACAAGGATCTGCCTGTGGGGCGCCACCCGCTGCAGCTCTATTCATTGGCCACGCCCAATGGTGTGAAGGTCACGGTGATGCTGGAGGAGCTGCTGGCGCTCGGTCATGCGGGGGCGGAGTATGACGCCTGGCTGATAAACATTCGCGAGGGCGATCAGTTCAGTTCGGGTTTCGTAGGCGTAAATCCAAACTCCAAGATCCCAGCCCTAATGGACCGCAGCGGGCGGACTCCGATCCGCGTTTTCGAATCCGGCGCAATATTGATCCATTTGGCTGAGAAGTTCGGCGCCTTCCTGCCTACGGAGCCCGCGGCGCGGGCGGAGTGTTTATCGTGGTTGATGTGGCAAATGGGCTCGGCGCCCTACCTTGGCGGCGGCTTCGGCCACTTCTATGCCTATGCGCCGACCAAGATCGAATACGCCATCGATCGCTTCGCCATGGAGGTCAAGCGGCAGATGGACGTGCTGGACCGGCGCCTGGCCGAGAACGAGTACCTGGGCGGAACGCAGTACACCATCGCCGACATGGCGGTCTGGCCCTGGTACGGCGCGCTTGCCAAGGGCCTGCTCTACGAGGCCGGCGAGTTCCTTCAGGTGGCCGACTACAGGAACGTCCAGCGCTGGACGGATGCGATCGCCAAGCGACCGGCGGTGCAGCGCGGGCGGATGGTGAACCGTATCTTTGGCGATCCGGCGAGCCAGCTGCGCGAGCGACACGAGAAGAACGACTTCGACACCAAGACGCAGGACAAGGCCGCCGTGGCGAGGTGACGGACGGCGGCTTGCCACGGGTGGTGCAATAAAGAGACGAGGAGTCGGGTCTTATCCATGAGGTCTGAATGGCGATTTCGAATATCGCGCCCATCTCGTCGGAGCTAACGCAGTGGAGCAGTTCATGGTCAAAGTCGCATTGCTGGTTCGTCTGGAAGCAAAGCCCGGGAAGGAAACCGCCGTCGCACAGTTCCTGGAGGGCGCACTGCCACTCGCCAATCAGGAGAGCACTACTCCCGTGTGGTTCGCCTTGCGATTGGGGCCATCCACGTTCGGGATTTTTGATGCGTTTCGCGATGACGCGGGCCGCAAAGCCCATCTCGCGGGGCCCATCGCCGCTGCGTTGATGGCCAATGCGACGGAGCTACTCGCTCAGCCGCCGCAGATCGAGCAAGTCGATCTATTGGCGGTGAAGCTACCAAAGTAGTGTGAGATCCGAACGTCAGCCGCTGCAGGCGATCCGCTTCGAGGCCGGCGAGCTACAACGAGAATCCCGGATAGACGAAGGCGCCGCGAATGGTCTCGGCGTCTTTTTCGGAGACACCGCTGGCGCGCAAGGTTTCGTACCACGTCGCCTCGACTCGCGCCTTCGTGTCGTTGACGATCTTCTCCGCTTCGTCCTTATCCAGCAGGAAGCGCGCATGCTGCGAAAGTATGTTCTTCGCATTGGCATAGCGGCCCATGTCGCCGCAGTCCAAGGCGAGATTGCGGCGTTCTATGCTCACGGGCACTGATGGCGTGAGGTCATAGGCGGGCGAGAGGTTCCAATTCTTCTCCTTCGCGATTACCGCGTGATTGCGCGGGTGATCGTCGAGATTCGAAATGAGCGAGTTGAAGCAGATTCGGCGGAACAGTTCGCGGGCATCCTTCTTCGCGTCTTTGACTATGCGGCGCAGTTCTTCGACCAAAATCAGGTAGGACCAGTTCTGTCTCGCGTCAGGTGCTTCATCGGCGCGCAGGATCGTCAGGGCGCTGACCATGCGCGCGCGAGTATAGCCTTTGGCAGTTTTCTCCCGGTCGAAGCGTTTGACGAGCAGCACATCCTTGCCGCCGACCGTCTCCATCCGGCTTTCTGCGGTCTTAATGTCGCATTCGCGAGCCAGCCGCAGCATGGCATGCTCGACCCGAGTATTGTTCCAGCGATCGTCGTCGCGATTGAATTTTGCTACCCAAAGGCCATCATCGTCCTGCACCACGGTTTTCGGGCGAGCGCCGCCCATCGACGTGCCGAGCAACATTAGGTCTTGGACCTGCTGCGCTTGGGGATCGTTTGGGATCTCATCCTTGAGCAGAGCGTCGGCGAGATCCTGGAGTTTCTCGAGATCGATCGTTTTGTTGAATTTCCGTTGCGGGGCGGGCGGGACGTTGTTGCGCCCAATGGCGAGAGCGCCCGCGCGGTCGTCGGGTGACTCCAGCAGGTAATCCTGTTCACCGAGCTGGGTTCGGCCTGCGCGCTTCTCGATGACACGGCGGCCCCAGTAGTCGGGTCCAGCATCGCGCAGGGCGCCGAAGACGCCGTTTAATTTCGCAGTCTCGTAGGTCCGGGTCGAGAGTTTGAGCTCGACCGGATCGAACTCAACGGCGTCTTGGTGCTCCAGGTAGGAGCGGCCGTAGACAAACCGCCCGAGGGCGTCGCCTCTGGCGTTTTTTTCCAGGACGAATCGCCCCGCCGTTACTGCTGATACCTGTCCCGGTAGCGTGATGTAGACGAAGCACTCGGAGGGGGACGACTTAGAAATCACTGTCGAGCTCCGCACTCTTCCGGGCGCGGGTTTTCTCTTTGCGGGCGACCAGGGTCAACCCTAGCTCATCCTTGGCAGGGTTCGCTACGTCGTTCAGTTGTGGAAGTAGGTCATAGACCCACAGCAGCGCGACGTAGATCCCAACGCCGGTTGAAGCCTTACCTTTTTCGGCATCCATGACGGCGCGCCGTCCTGTCCCTATCTTTTGGGCGACTTCATCAATCGTGAAATTTCGCCGGATTCGGGCCGTGCGGAGGTTTTCGCTGAGGCGGATTAGCGCCTGTTCGATGGGGTAGGGCGGAGCTTGCAGTAGCTGGTTTCTTGCGGTCATGTTCCCTCAAGAGCATATTAACAACACTAAGATCCCCTTGAGAGAATACCGTATCTTGCATAAATATCAAGATATGTACTCTCAAGAGAACATTAAGTTCTATAAAGTGCTCTCAAGAGCGTATGTTTTCGTGCTGACGCAAGCTCACATACGGTCGCTTGCGCCGCTGCCCCTCGGACGAGCTACTGCCGCTCAGCGCGGAGCGCAACCCGAGGTGTTTAACAAATGGATCGAAATCGCGATCGCTGTACAGCAATGTGAGTTCCTTCTCAATACAGCTGGTCGCGATCAGCGTGTCGATTGTCTTCCGGATCGTGATGCCCAGAGTCCTGAGTTTGCGGAAATTCCTCGCTGCTTGAACGGCGATGTCTTCGCCGACGAGCGGAATCAAAGGAATGGAAGCAAATAGCTTTCGGCCTTTATCGAATTCCCGCTCGCTGATGAAACCTTGCAGCACCTCAGTCAATATCAAGTCTCCAGTGACTGCCAGTTCGACCCCAAGAAGATTGTCGAGTGTGTCAGTCTCGGGCGTGTCAGCACCGCGAAAATAGTCGATCCACACGCTAGTATCGACCAGTATCATCTGTCCGTTCTCATCGCATCCAAGTCACCCTGCCATGGCAGCTTGCCGCGAAACCGCCGGATCGCTTCTTGTTTGCGAAGGCGAACAATCGTTCGAAGTCCCAACTCGACGGCCTCTCGCTTTGTTTTCAGGCCGGTAAGGCGCAGTGTTTCTTTCATCAATTTCTCATCGATGACAATGTTCGTACGCATGATGTGTATCCATTGGGTAATCTATACACATTATAGGATGAGATCCGTGACAGGTCCACTGGCAGCCGGCATTTCTAGGGGCATCTGGTCCGAAAGAACTGCGTTCCGTGCTCCAGAGCGCATCGCTGCTTATTTATCCGGAATAGAGAAATCATAACTTCTTAAGAACTCCCTAAGGATCCGTGGTCGTTCGCAAAGTAAGGTGTTTCCCAGAAACACACCGAGGAGTCCAAAGTGCCAACGACCGGAATCGGCTCAGTGCCAAAGGTGCGCTTGGGGCCTGCGGGATTGCCGTCAAAATCAAAGTTTCTTTACCGCTCGATGGATGCCCTGGGGCTGAGAGTTTCGAATATCCCGGTCCCCATTCCCAGAGGCGCGGTTGCCCCGAATGCAATCGTGGGCGCCGAGGCACGGTATCGTGACATCGAGTATGCCGACAGAGGTTTTGTAGACATTATGCGGGAGCGGTACCAGGACGAAGAATCCACGTTTGAGTTCACGCTCAAGAAAACGGATCAGATGCTGAATGACTATTACGAGACGCTCCTGGGCATGAACCATCGCGTTCTCGACATCACCAAGGTGATGGGTGCAAAGCCGGTGCAATTGCCACCGCCGCAGCGACTCCCTACGCGGCCGCAGGAATGCCTGGCCGCGGCGAGTGGCGAATATTCGTTTCCCAGCTACGCCGGCGAGCACGTCAAAGACCATACCGCGAACCATAAAATGAATCTGATGAAAGCCATTCATCGCAGACTTTGGAAATACGACTTGCGCATGGCTCATCACTGGAAGAGTCTGAAACGCATAGAGGAACGACTGGATGACCGCCTCGGGCTGCTGCGACAGCGACTGGGGTGGGCGGAAGAATTGACGGGTCGGCTGGCGGATGTTGAAAAAGAGCTGCGGTCCCTGGCACCTGCAGCCGTGAAACCGAAGATCCCCGTCAAGCACGTAGCTCCGCTCTTCGGCCGGCCGCCGCCTAACTATCCAACGATACTGAAATCGAGCGAATACTATGAAGATGCAACCTCGCAAAGCGTGCCGCTTAGCTATCGCCCGCGCAACCTTGCGTTCGACAACCCCAACTACTACGCCCATCGTCATGTGCCGGACCCGGAGGTCGACGCCGCGCTCACCTTTCAACTGCACTATCAGTGCGCGATGATCCAAAGCAAGCAGCGGAGCTTGTGGGACAGGCTCGGCAGAACGTTGGATTGGATCGGCCGCGCATATGTGGCGGAAGTGAAGAGGCAATCCCGGATCGGGGCCGACTTCACGGAGACAGCGGCCCGCCTCGAAGCCGCGCTGCAAGCACTCGAGGCGAAAGCAGGAATCGCGAACCGACCGATACCCAAGGTCCACAGTCTCGTGCAATTTCACGCCGCGCAGATCGAGAAGGCGGGACTCCGCAGATAAGCGGCGGTGATCCGCCTTGCGTTGGGTGAGTCCCCGACAGGAGTGGGTATAACTGCCCATTGCGACAACACCAAGCGCGATGTGACTATGCAAGCGGGATAGTAGGCTAGGCAGAAAAGTCCAAATATAGGGTCGCGGCAAAATCCAAATAGAGCGCTATCGAGCGCTCATAGAGGGCTATTGCGGCCGAAGGGGGTACTCAAATGACCAAGGCGAAATCAGGTCAGGGTTGGCTGCAGTGAGGTTACTAGGACTCACCGCCGTGGCCACGCTTGTCCTCGGCGGATCAGCGCTGATGCTTGTTGCGCAGCCGGCCCGCGCCATTCCACCATTTGCCCGGCAGACGGGTTTGGCCTGCGAGGCCTGCCACACGATGCCGCCCGAGCTCACGGCATTCGGCCGACGCTTCAAGCTCAGCGGATACACGCTGACCACGAGGCCGCCGCTGGTCAATGACATCGATGACCACAAGAAGGACACGTTGTGGCTCACCGATATGCCGGGAGTCGCCGTCCTCGCGCAAATGGGCTACGACCATTACAACCGGGCGCCCCCGGATACCGGTCAGCCTTATCCCGCCCACGCGCAAAGCGATACATTTCAGTTTCCAGATCAGTTTAGCCTGGTGTACGCGGGAGCCGTCTCGGATAAGGTGGGCGCTTGGTTGCAATTGACCTACAACGGGCAAGCCGGCAGCGTGGGGGTCGACAATATCGATATCCGATACAGCGATCACACCTTGGACAACAAGTGGCTGTGGGGTGTCACGGCCAACAACTATTTAACCTTTCAAGACGTCTGGAACGGAATCGGAAGCTATACCATTCCGAACTTCAATACCGTGACCTTGTCCAGCGGCGGCGTCGGCGGCACCGGGACGAGCGGGCCGATCCTCAATGCCTTGGGGCCTGGGAGTGTGGCCGGTATCGGCGCCTACGCTTTTTATCACGACTCGCTTTACTTCGAATTGTCGGCATATCACTCTGCGGTTGCCGGCGGCAATTCACCCACCGTTGACAGCGTCAGTCTTGCCGCCAATGGCGGTGTCGTCGATCGGTTCGCGCCTTACGCGCGCATCGCCTACGAGCGCGACTGGGGCTACCACTCCGCGGAGATCGGCGCCAGCGCACTGTACGTCAAATGGATTCCATCGGTCGGTTACATCTCGAAGCAGCAACAGGCGGCTGCCGCTTTAGCAGGTAATACCTACACGCCCGCGCAGGCCATCACCTCCGGAGTCATCGCACGGTATACCGATCTCAGCGTCGATTGGCAGTACCAATACAACGGTCAATACAACATCTTTAGCTTTCTGGGTCATGTCACCCA
>JBARBX010000342.1:0-2822 GCA_049793535.1 Steroidobacteraceae bacterium
GCGCATGCGCGTCGTTCTCCGCGTAGTAGTCGGTCACCCCGGAGCGGCGGCAGTGCACCTCGGCGCCGCCGAGCGACTCTGCGTCGATCTCCTCACCGGTCGCCGCGCGGACCAACGGCGGCCCGCCCAGGAACACCCGGCCCTGATTGCGCACGATGACCGCATGATCGGACATGGCCGGCACATAGGCACCGCCGGCGGTGCACGAACCGTGCACGACCGCGATCTGCGCGACGCCCTGCGCGGAGAGCCGCGCCTGATTGAAGAATATCCGGCCGAAGTGATCGCGGTCGGGAAATACCTCGTCCTGCTTGGGCAGGAACGCGCCGCCGCTTTCGACCAGATAAATGCAGGGTAAGGCGTTCTCGCCGGCGATTTCCTGGGCCCGCAAGTGCTTCTTCACGGTGAGCGGATAGTAGGTGCCGCCCTTCACCGTGGGATCGTTCGCCACCACCATGCACTCCCGCCCCGAGACGCGGCCGACTCCGGTGATGAGGCCGGCGCCAGGCAGATCCTCGCCGTACACCCCCTGCGCCGCCAACGCGGACAATTCCAAGAACGGCGAACCCGGATCGAGCAGCGCCGCGATGCGCTCCCGTGCCAGCAGTTTGCCGCCCTTGCGATGCTTGTCGCGGGCCGCCGCACTGCCGCCCTCGGCGTTGCGCTGCAATGTGGCGCGCAGGTCATCGACCAGCGGCCCCATGACGGCGCGGTTATCGGCGAATTCCTGCGAACGGGTATCGATTTTCGAGACGATCTGGGCCATTGGCTTTGTGGGCTTGAGAGTGGCAAAATTGTCCGACAGTCCGATTATCCAACGATTTCGGGTCGGATGACAATGGGGGGCGGGTGAATGGCCAATTCTGCTTACCGCGAGTTCAATTTCGGGCTCGGTGAAGTCATCGATAGCGTGCGCGAGCAGGCGCGGCGCTTTGCCGTGGAGCGCATCGCGCCGCGCGCCAACGAAATCGACCGCAGCAACCTGTTTCCGCGCGATCTGTGGCCGGAGCTGGGAGAACTGGGGTTCCTGGGGCTGACGGTGAGCCCCGAGGACGGCGGGGCCGGCCTGGGTTACCTCGCCCACACCATCGCGATGGAGGAAATCTCGCGCGTCTCGGCCGCCGTGGGCCTGAGCTACGGCGCGCACTCGAATCTGTGCGTGAATCAGCTGGCGCTGAATGCCAGCGATGCGCAGAAGCGCCAGTACCTGCCCAAGCTGCTGAGCGGCGAACATGTGGGCGCGCTCGCCATGTCGGAGCCGGGCGCGGGGTCCGACGTCGTCTCCATGCAGCTCAAGGCGGTGAGGCATGGCGATTGCTACGTGCTCGATGGCCGCAAGATGTGGATCACCAACGGCCCGGAAGCCGACGTTCTGGTGGTTTACGCCAAGACCCGCCCGGAGGCCCGCACGCGCGGCATCAGCGCCTTCATCATCGAGAAGGGCTTCACCGGATTCACCCCCGCGCAAAAGCTCGACAAGCTCGGGATGCGCGGCTCCAGCACCAGCGAATTGGTGTTCGACGGTTGCGAGGTACCCGCCGCCAATCTGCTCGGCGAGGAAAACCAGGGCGTGCGCGTGCTGATGCGCGGCCTGGATTATGAGCGTGTGGTGTTGTCCGGCGGCCCCTTGGGGCTCATGGCGGCGGCGCTCGATGTGACCGTGCCCTATGTGCGCGAGCGACGCCAGTTCGGGCAGGCCATCGGCACCTTCGAACTCGTGCAGGGCAAGCTCGCCGACATGTACGCCTCGCTCAATGCCTGCCGCAGCTATGCCTACATGGTCGCGGCCGCCTGCGATCGCAGCGATGCCACCCGCAAGGACGCCGCCGCCTGCATCCTGTTCTGCGCCGAGGCGGCGACCCAGGCGGCGCTCGATGCCATCCAACTCCTGGGCGGCAACGGGTACATCAACGACTATCCCACCGGGCGCCTGCTGCGCGATGCCAAGCTCTATGAAATCGGCGCCGGAACCTCCGAGATCCGCCGCATGCTGATCGGCCGCGAGCTGTTCGGGGAGGATGCGTGAGCGATTTGTTCGTGCCGCTCGACGACCACCCGGCCTACCGCCAGATTGCCAACCTCATCGAACAGCGCATCGTCGGCCGTTCGCTGCGGACAGGCGATCCCCTGCCCTCCGAAACCGATCTCGCGCGGCAGTTCGGCGTCAACCGCTCGACCATTCGCGAGGCGATTCGAGAACTCGAAACCCATGGATTGCTGGGACGAGTGCGCGGCGAGAAGCGCCTGCGCGTCACCCGCCCGGAGCCGCGCCGCGTGAGTTCGGGCGTGAGCCGCGCGCTGGCGCTGCACGATGTCACCTTCCTCGAGTTGTGGGAAGCGATGATGGCCATCGAGCCCGTGGCCGCGCACTATGCGGCGGCGCGCCGCACCCCGGAGCAACTGAAGATCCTGGTGCGGGCCGCGGTCCAATTCAAGCGCGAAGCCGGCGACACCCCCGCGGCGGTATCGGCGGTGGAGGATTTCTTTACCGCCGTCGCCGCGGCGAGCGGCAACCAAGTGCTGGCTCTCTCGCAGGCGCCGCTCAATCTATTGCTCGCGCCCGCGCTCACTCATATGATCGACCGCATTCCGCAAGCGCGGGCGCGTATCCAGGAAGCGCAACACAAGATTGCCGAGGCGATCAAACAGCGGCGCAGCGAGCAGGCGCGCACCTGGATGGAAAAGCACATCCGTGATTTCAAACGCGGCCACGAACTCGAATCCGCCTAACGCGGCGTCGGGAAGATTGAGGACGACCGATGAAAAAACCTCTCGATGACGCGGCGCTCGACATCTTGTTTCGGGAAGCGCGCTCCTACAAT
>JBARBX010000343.1:0-1922 GCA_049793535.1 Steroidobacteraceae bacterium
CAATCAAAGTGTGCAATTTTCAACCGCCATAAATGAGCAGTTTTCGTCCGGCGTTGACAACGTCCGCCAAATAAGCCTGAAATACTGTAAATCAAGGCTTATTCCGTCCGATAATGTCCAGATTCGCATATTGATAGCCTGACCGGGGTGGGGGCATAAGTGGGGGCATCGTCACTCCAGTTAAGGTCCATGCCCCCAAATGCTGACCGATGCCGCGATACGTGCCGCCAAGCCGCGCGATAAGGCATACAAGCTGTTCGATGATTTCGGCCTATACCTCGAGGTTGCCCCGACGGGGAGCAGACTATGGCGCCTCAAGTACCGCCACGATGGCCGAGAGAACCGCCTGGCGCTCGGCGCCCATCCCGACACCTCATTGAAACAAGCGCGCGAGCGCCGCGACGCCGCGCGCCGGCAGATTGCTGCTGGCATTGATCCGAGCAGTCAGCGTCAAGCCGAGAAACTCGCCAATGCAAACACGTTTGAAGCGGTCGCGCGTGAATGGCTGGCGCTGCAAGCGAAGAACCTCGCGCCGGCCACCTTCGCCAAGGCCGGATGGACTTTTGAAACACTGGTGTTCCCGTACATCGGCTCACGCCCTATCGCCAAGCTCGGCGCCATGGACGTGCTCAAGGTGCTCAAGCGCATCGAGGGCCGGGGCATTCACGAGACCGCGCACCGAACCCGCCAGCGCTGTGCACAGGTGTTTCGCTATGCCGTACAAACGGGGCGCGCCGACCGCGATCCAACGGTTGATCTCAAGGGAGCGCTGGGGCCCGTGGTCTCCCGGCAGCGGTTACCGGATCGTCGCAAGATGATGCAGGCGTGGGCGGATTATCTCGACGGGCTGCGCGCGGGCGCGAATGTCGTGCCCATCAAGCGCATAGCTGGCTGATTTGTGACGTCCTGCGCTATCGCAAGCGGTAGCTTTTAAGCTACAATGGCCAGAAGGTAAGACACTCATCCTGCTGTTGTGTGGTGGCGACAAGAGCACACACGCGAAGGACATAGAGACAGCCCATGCGTACTGGAAGGACTACAAAGCCCGTCTCCCCAAGCCGCCCGTTCAGCGCGGCGGAACACCTGCGAAGCGAGGCCGAGGTCGCCGCGTACATTGAAGCAATGCTGGAAGATGGTGACGCGCGCGCGGTGCCCGTTGCTCTGCGCACTGTGGTCGATGCCGTGGGCGGTATGGCTGCACTGGCCGACAAGACCGGACTCTCCCGCGAGACGCTGTATCGGACACTATCCGTACGAGGCAATCCTCGCCTCGATACCCTCGCAGTGATCCTGGCGGCTTTTGGATTACGCCTGACGGTACAGTCGGCGCAGAAAACCCGCGGGCGCCGCAGTGAGCCACGAGCCGCACTTGCGTGAACTCACTGGAGAGGGCGTCGCTGGTGTGGTCTGCCAGAAGCCACAATACTTTCGCGATAAGCGGGTTTCAGGTCACGCAAGGCGTCGCGCAGCTTCTCCACGTTCTCATTGCTCAAAATCGCGCAGACATCCAGATCTCGTGTGACCAATGAGGAACCGTGCAGAGTTGCGGCGAAACCGCCGACGATGACGAAGTCGATATCAGCGTCGCAAAGACGCTGAAGTGGTCGGTTGATGTCGATCACGGATCTGCTGGTTAGCCGTGCGACGCCGTGGCTGGCAAGTGCTTGCGATACCGTGTGCTCTGGCGTTAGACTTGTGACAAGTCGTAACATGTTACCGTCGGTAGCTATATGAAACGCAAGCGGCCCCCTCTCGGCGATCTCGAGCACGAGTTACTCACAATCCTGTGGGCTCACGGGGAAATGGCCGCCTTTGCAGTCCGCAAGCACGTCAGCCGGAAGCTCAAAGATCCAACCATTCGGACGGTATTGCGTCGTTTGGAAGATAAGGGCTATGTGACTCACTTGGTAGCGAGTGGGACC
>JBARBX010000344.1:0-12261 GCA_049793535.1 Steroidobacteraceae bacterium
GGGCGGCCGAGTACTACCACCACCCCATCGGCGAAGTGTTTGCGGCGGCGTTGCCGGCGAGCCTGCGCAGCGGCCAGCCTGCTTACACAAGGACCGAATCGTGGTCCTTGAGCGCAACCGGACGGCGGGAATTGTCCGCGCCCAGCGATCGGCGCGCACCGCAGCAGCGTGCCCTGCTGGGGTGGCTCGCGGCCCTGGGCCGCGCCAGCACCGAGACTCTGGGCGAGAACTTCAAGCCTGCCCTATGGCAGGCCCTGGCAAAGCGGGGCTGGATCGAGGCGGAGAACCTGGAGCCCAATGTTGAGGCGCTGGAGTCGCGGCCCAGCGATGTGGTGCTCACTGAACATCAAGCCGGCTGTGTCGCCGCGATTCTCGCCTCCCTGGCGAGCTTCTCCGTTCATCTCTTGTACGGCGTCACCGGCAGCGGCAAGACGGAGGTGTACTTGCGCCTCATCGCCGCCGCGATTGCGGGCGGCGGCCAAGCATTGGTCCTAGTGCCTGAAATCGCCTTGACGCCGCAGCTGGTCGATCGATTCCGCCGCCGCTTCAGCTCGGGCGTGGTGGCCGTGCATTCCGGCCTGACCGGCATGGAGCGGCGCGATGCATGGCGCGCCGCTCACAGGGGTCATGCACGCATAGTCATCGGCACCCGCTCCGCCGTGTTCACCTCGATGCCGCGACTCGCACTCATCGTCGTCGACGAGGAGCACGATGCCTCGTACAAACAACAGGAGGGATTTCGCTATTCGGCCCGCGATCTTGCCGTGTTCAGGGCTCGCGGCGCGGCGGTGCCCATCCTGCTCGGCTCCGCGACGCCTTCGCTTGAAACCCTGGAAAACGCGGCAACCGCGCGCTACTCGATGCACCGGCTGCCGCAGCGCCCGGGGGCCGTGAGTGCGCCGCGAATCAGGCTGGTGGATCTGCGCAAGCACGCGGCCGATCAAGGATTGTCATCGCCCGCGATGGCGGCCATGGAGCAGCACCTGCACGGCGGCGGACAAGTCATCGTGTTCCTGAATCGCCGCGGCTACGCGCCGTCGTTGTTCTGCAATGCCTGCGGTTGGGTTGCTCCATGCGCGCACTGCGACGCGCGCATGACCTTGCACCGCCGTGCGCAGCAGCTACGCTGCCATCACTGCGGCGCACGCGGCGCCGTCCCGGCGATTTGCGGTAGTTGCGGCCAGCCGCTCCATCCCGTCGGTCAAGGCACCGAACGGGTCGAAGAGACCCTGGAGCGATTGTTTCCGCAGGCGCCGCTGGCGCGGCTGGACCGTGATACGGCATCGGCCCGCGGCGCGGTGCAGACCGTGCTCGACCGCGTACACAGCGGTGAGGCGCGGATTCTGATCGGCACACAAATGCTGACCAAGGGACATCACTTTCCCGAGGTCAGTTTGGTCGTGATCCTGAATGCCGACCAGGGACTGTTTGCCAGCGACTTTCGAGCAACGGAGCGCCTCGCGCAGACCATCACCCAGGTTGCCGGAAGGGCCGGCCGCGGTTCACGAGCCGGGGAGGTCCTGATTCAAACCGAGTTTCCCGAGCATCCCTTGCTCAATCGGCTGCTGGCGGAAGGTTATGAAGGATTCGCGGTCGGCGCCTTGGCAGAGCGGCGCGAGGCCGGCTGGCCGCCCTATTCCAGGCTCGCCCTGCTGCGCGCCGAAGCCAAGGACAGCGCCGGGTTGGACGCGTTCCTGCAGAGCGCAGGCGCTGCCGCCCGGACGCCGGACGAGGCGGCCGTCAAAGTTCTGGGTCCCGCCAGCGCCCTGATCGCCCGTCGCGCCGATCACTATCGCGCGCACCTTCTGATCGAGACGAACCAGCGGTCCACTTTGCAGCGTTTCTTGAGCGCCTGGCTGCCGCGGGTGGAGAATCTCCCCGGCCCTCCCGGCCTGCGTTGGTCGATCGACGTGGATCCTCTGGAAGTGGATTGACGGGTTTGCGTTAAACTGCCGACCCTTTGCTAGCCAGGGATCCGCCTTGAAGACTTTGATCGAAAAACTGCTGGCGCAGGCCATGGCCGCGCTGCCCGAGACCCAACTACCGTTGGATGCGCGCAACGTGGGCATAGAGGTCGAAAATACGCGCGACCCACAGCACGGCGATTTCGCCAGCAATCTGGCCATGCGCCTTGCCAAGGCGACCCGCCAGAATCCGCGAAAATTGGCGGAATCCCTGGTGCGCCTGCTGCCTGCCAGCGCGGCGGTCGCGAAAGTCGACGTCGCCGGCGCCGGCTTCATCAATTTCTTTCTTTCGCCGGACGCCTATCACGCCGAGATCGGCAAGGTGCTGAAGGAGGGGGGCCTGTACGGGCGCTCTCTCATCGGCGCCGGGCGGTCGGTGCAGGTGGAATTCGTGTCGGCAAATCCCACAGGGCCGCTGCACGTCGGTCACGGCCGCCACGCCGCCTTCGGCGCTTCCCTCGCGAACTTGCTCGAGGCCGTGGGCTACCGCGTGGAGCGCGAGTACTACATCAACGATTCGGGCCGTCAGATGGAAATCCTGGCGGTCAGCACCTGGCTGCGGTATCTGGAACGTTGCGGCGAGCGTTTCACCTTTCCAGCGAACGGCTACCGCGGCGACTACATCGGGGAGATCGCCGAGGCATTGTTCGCAGCGCAGGGCGCGGCGCTGCGCCGTGGCGCCGCCGAAGTGTTCAAGGAATTGCCGCCGGACGAGCCGCAGGGGGGCGACAAGGACGTGTACATCGACGGGGTGATTTCGCGCGCTCGGACCTTGATCGGAGACGCCGCTTTTCGCGGTGTGCTCGACTTCTCGCTCGCGGGCATCCTCGACGACATCCGCGAGGACCTGAAGGAATTCGGCGTCACTTTCGACTGCTGGTTCTCCGAGCGGCAATTGGCCGACGACGGTTCGGTCGAGCGGGCGCTCGATGCGCTCAGGGCGGCGGGACACGCCTATCTGAAGGACGGCGCGTGGTGGTTCAAGAGCACCGACTACGGCGACGAGAAGGATCGCGTGATGGTGCGCGAGAACGGCGTGAAGACCTATTTTGCGTCCGACATCGCCTACGTTTTCAACAAGCTCGAGCGCGGTTTCGATCACCTGCTCTATATCTGGGGAGCCGATCATCACGGCTACATCACCCGCCTGCGCGCCGGGCTCGTGGCGCTGGGCGGACCCGCCGAGGCGTTCGAGGTGCGGTTGGTGCAATTCGTGTCCCTGTTCCGCGGCGGCGAGAAGGCGCAAATGTCGACGCGCTCGGGCGAGTTCGTCACCTTGCGCGACCTGCGCAAGGAAGTGGGCAACGATGCGGCGCGGCTTTTTTACGTCATGCGCAGCAACGATCAGCACCTGGATTTCGACCTGGAGCTTGCCACCGCGCGATCGAACGACAACCCGGTGTACTACATTCAGTATGCGCACGCGCGGGTCGCGAGCGTCATGCGGCAACTCGAGGATCGCGGGATCGCCCATGACAAGGCACACGGCCTCGCAGCTTTGGCCAAGCTGGTCGAGCCGCAGGAACAGCAGTTGATCAAACGCGTGAGCGCTTATCCTGAGATCCTGCGCCAGTGTGCGGCGCAGCGCGCTCCGCACACCCTGGTGCACTACCTGCGGGACCTGGCGAATGATTTTCACACCAACTACAGCGCGCACCAGTTCATCGTGGATGATGCGGCCTTGCGCGACGCGCGGCTGGACCTCGCGCTCGCGGCGCAGACCGTGATTCGCAACGGTCTCGAGCTGTTGGGCGTCTCCGCGCCCCTGACGATGTAGCGGCGATGACGAAAGCGGCCGCACGCGACTACAGACCCAAGCGCAAGTCCACGGGCTTCTCCGGCTGGACCGGAGTTCTATGCGGGCTCGCGCTCGGCCTCGGCGTCGCCGCGGTCGTGTACATCAAGGATCATAGGCCCGACACGGCGGTCGCGAAGGTGGGCAAGACGGATAGGCGCAAATCCCGCGGCAACGAGCCGCCGGATACCGAAGCCGCGGATTCCGGCCCGGAGGACTCGGCGAAGTCCTACGCCTTCTACGATATGTTGCCGAAATTCGAGGTGGTGGTCCCGGAGAAGGAAAAGGACGTGCGCCCGGACATCAAATCGGTTCCGGAGACGCGGCGCGGGACCTACGTGTTGCAGGCGGGCTCGTACAAGAATTTCGCGGACGCGGATCGGGTGCGCGCGCAGCTTGCACTGCAGGGCGTCGAATCCAAGGTGCAGAAGGTGACGGTGGACAACGATACCTGGCACCGAATCCGCATCGGTCCGATTTCGAAGCTCGATGAACTCAATCGCCTGCGGCAGATCCTGCGCAAGGCAGATGTCGACGTGCTGGTGATCCGGGTCGGCGACTAGTCAGGCGCTTCGCGCCACCTCTCAACGGGGTCGAAGCGACCCCGTCCTTTAGGGTTCGCTGCGCGAGCAATGAGAAGTCTTCGCGCTCAATCCTCGCCTAATTGCCGAAAATCGACGCCTAATGCCCGCAACTTACGGTACAAATGGGTGCGCTCCATGCCCACCCGCTTGGCCAATTGGCCCACCTTGCCGTTGCACAATAGGAGCTGCTGCTGCAGGTAGGCCCGCTCGAACTGCTCGCGCGCCTCGCGCAGGGGGAGCGCGAGCAGGTCCTGCTTCACCAAGGGCTCGTCGACGGCCAGCTTCACCGCCAATTCCCGCTCGATTTCCTCGAGCCGGATCTCTTCGCCCGCGCCCAGCACCAAAACGCGCTGCACCAAGTTCTTGAGCTCTCCGACATTGCCCGGCCAGGGGTAGTTTCGCAGCCGATTCTGCGCGGCGACGCTGAAGCGGCGCAATGGCAGATGCTGATCGTCGACCAGCCGATCGACGTAGTAGCGCAACAAATCCGGTACGTCCTCGGCGTAGTCGCGCAGGCTCGGCACCCGCAGGGTGATTACATTCAGATGCGCCACGAGATCGCGGCGGAACGGCTCCGGGGAGGCGTGCAGCTCGAAGGACTCTTGCGCGGAACTGATCCAGCGCACATTGATGGGCAGCCGCTGGCGTCCGCCCACGCGGGTGTAGCCGTTCTGTTCGATGGCGCCCGCCAGAGCGCGCTGCGCCTCGCTGTTCAAGTCCTCGAGGCCGTTCAAGTAGACGGAACCGCCGGCCGCTTGATCGAGCGCCCCCGGCTCGACGCGCCCGTCGCGCTCGCTGCCGAACAGCGCCGCGGCCGGGTCCTTCCCCAAGCTCGCGGCCACCACCATGAAGAACGGCTTCGATGCGCGCGCAGAGAGCGAATGCAGGTAGCGCGCGTAGGCCTCGCGTCCGGATCCCAATTCACCAAGCAGCAGCACGGGCGATGCGCTCGAGGCGGCATGCTGGACTTGCTCGCGCAGCGCCTGGGTGACCTTGCTCTTGCCGATGGGTACGGCGAGCGTCGGCCTCTGCGCGCGCGCGGAGAGCCGCTTGCGGCGCCCGGCATCGAGCGCCCGCTCCACGGTGCGCAGCAGCTTGGTCAGCGACAGCGGCTTCTCGACGAAATCGAAGGCGCCGAGGCGCGTGGCCTCGACGGCGGTTTCCACCGTACCGTGACCGGACATCATCACCACGGGGCAGTCGTAGCCGTCGGTTACCGACCATTCGCGCAGCAGGGTGATTCCGTCGGTGTCCGGCATCCAGATGTCCAGCAGCACGAGATCGGGTACCTGGGTCGCGCGCGACGAGCGGGCCTGAGTGGCATCCGCCGCGACCTCCACGTCGTAACCCTCTTCGGACAGAATCTCTTTCAACAGCCCGCGGATGTCCGCCTCGTCGTCCACCACCAATATTCTCGACGCGGTCATACCCGTTCTCTCCTGTGTTCGCCCTTACGCGGTTCGCGCGCGCTCAACGAGCGTGCGCTGTCGCCCAACGGCAATAGAATTCGCACTCGGGCGCCGCCGGTGCGCTGATTATCCGCCTCAATGCGTCCGCCGTGTTCTTCGACGATTTTCTTCACGATCGCAAGTCCCAGCCCCGTGCCCTTGGGTTTGCTCGTGACATAGGGGTCGAACACTGTACCGATCAGGTCCCGCTGAAACCCCGGTCCGTTGTCGGCGACGATGATCGCCACCGACGCCAAATGCTTGGGACCCTCCTCGGAGACGTGAGTCTCGACCTCGATGCAGGCCCCCGGCCGGCCCTCCAGGGCTTCCAGCGAGTTGGTCACCAGATTGTTGAGTATCTGCCGGATTCGCATCCTGTCCGCGGAAATGGCCGGTAGCTGCGGATCGAGCAGCAATTTGAGCTCGGCGCTCGAGTCCTGGACCCGATACAGGTCCACGACCTCCGTGATCAGCAGGTTCAGGTCGAAGCGCGAGAAGTGCATGTCGGGCGCACGCGCATATTCGCTGAAGGCGTTGACCATCTGCTTCATCGCATCGACCTGCGCGATGATGGTATGCGTCGCACGCTCCAGGATCTGGGCATCCTGCTCGTTCATCTGCCCCAGGAACTTGCGCCGCATGCGCTCGGCGGACAACTGAATGGGGGTCAGCGGATTCTTGATTTCGTGCGCCAGGCGGCGCGCCACTTCGCCCCATGCCGCGTCGCGCTGCGCCTGCAGCAGCGTCGTGATGTCGTCGAAGACCAGAACCACTCCCGGCGCCTGCCCTAAGTCGTTGGGCAGGGCGGTGCAGGCGCACATGAGCACGCGCTTGCCGGCGTCGGACGACAATTCGATCTGCTCGCGCCAGTCCAAATCCTCCTCGCCAAAATGCGAATTGAGCGCCGCCAAAAACTGCGTGAACAGGGTGGTGCCGCTGATGGCCTCGTCGAACCGCTTGCCGACGGCGGCCTCGAGATCGACGCCGAGGATGGCGCTCGCCGCCTGATTCGCCGTGCGCACCGTCAAATCCGCCTCCAGCGAGACGACGCCCGTGGACAGGCGCGCCAGGATCACGGCGAGCCCTGCGCGCTCGGCTTCCACCGCCTGCTGGCTGCGCCGCGTTTCCTCCCGCGCCCGGCCCAAGCGTTTGGTCATGTCGTTGAAGGAAGTCACCAGAAAACCGAGTTCGTCGCGCGAAGGCAGCGGCAGTTTGGTGTCGTAGTTGCCCTTCGCCACGGCGCGCGTTCCGGCGATCAGGTCCTGGACGGGCTGCACCAGGCGCTGGGCCGCGAAGAACGCGCCATTGACCGCGGCGATCAGCGACATCAGCACGACGAAGGTGAGGATCAGCACGAACGTGGTCTTGAGCGGCCTGCGCAATTGCACGAGATTCGCGTACTGCGTGTAGGAGCGCTGCACCGTGTCGGCGAGCTGGCTCAACTGCTGCGGCACGGGATACAAGGCGATCAACACCCGTGCGGCGCCGCTGCCGGTGGCATCGAGCGGCGCCGCCGCGCGAATCAGGTAGCCGCCCAACGAGTCCGTGTCCAAGCTCACGTAGGACCGCCCGCGCCGCAGTTGCAGCATCATCTCGTCGGTCGCGGGCACGGGCAGCGTATCCATGGGACGATCGGAGCTGGTGGCGATGATCTGCGCCTGCGGACCGACAATGGTGAATTCGAGCGCCGAGCTCTCGCGCCGTTCCCGGTCCAATGCGCCGATCATCTCGAAATCCGAGCCGGTGGACAGGGAATGGGCGACCACCTGGGTGCGCTGCAGGAATTCGCTCTTGCGCACCTCGAGGGCCGCCCGCGACAGCTCGCGCGTGTCGTTCAGTCCCTGGCTTACCTCCAGCTCGAACCAACTGTCGATGCCGCGATTGATGAACTGCAGCGAGAAGTAGTAGACGACCAGAATGGGCGCGACCGCGAGCGCGCTGAATATCGCCACCGTGCGGCCTTTGAGGCGCGAGCCCGGGACATGGCGGCGATAGTCGCGCACCAGGCGCGTGAGCTTGACGGCGAGCAGCACGACCAGAGTGAGCAGCCCCGAAATGTTGATCAGCAGGATCCAGGGCAGCCACCGGTCGAACTCGGCGGAATTCTGCGCGGCCGATGCCAAAAGATAGAGCGCCACCAGCCACAGCACCACGCCGAGGGTGCCCAGCACGGTGGAGCCGTGTCTGCGGATCACGGCGCCGATGGGACTCATGGCTGCAGCGTCCACGTGTACCAGTCGCTGTCGCGGTGCCATTCGTTGACCCAGAACATCACCAGGCGCAGGCTGAAGGGCACCGAGCCGTAGTCGACCTTCGCCCGCACGTTCGCTTCATAGCGGCGGCCCGCGTTGAGCAGCGCCTTGTCGAGAACCGGCAGCCCGCGAACCTCCGAGAGCTGCTCGATGGCGGCATCGACGGTACTCAGCGACTCCTGCTGGCCGCTGTTGTCGTTGCGCAGAACGTAGCGCGCGCTCACCGCGTTGTACTGCAGGTGGTAGCGCTGAGTGAGTTCGGCGACCTTCGAATTCGGCAGCAACTGGCGCACCCTTTCGATCTCGAGGTCGAGCTCGAGCGACAAAGGCACTCCCTCCACGAGGCCGCGGCGCACGGCGTCGCTCACCGGCAGATCCAGGTGCGCGTTCAGATGATAGACGCCGTCCTGGAGCTGCAAGTCGGCGGAGCGCACCTCGAAGCGGCCCTCGAGTCCATCGGCTTGCAGGGGTTTTGCCCACAGCACCGCGGCGAGCGCGGCGAGCGTTGCGCCGATGAGCCGCGCGTGCGCGGCCGGCGGCCATGGCCGGCCTCGGGCACTTCGTGGATTTGCTCGCGGGGCGTTCATCGTTTATTCAAGGCAGCATAATAGAAGCCGTCGGCACCCGCCTCTCCGGGAAGAATCTGCCGGCCGAAGTCATCGGCTTCGCCCCAGCCCGGCCATCCCCCCCAATCGTCGGCCGGAACAACGGCGGCGTCGGGAGTGCCGCGCAGAAACGCTGCGAGCAGATCGCGATTCTCGCTTCGGGTCACGGTGCAGGTGGCATACACCAGGCGCCCGCCCGGGATAAGCAGGCGCCAGGCGGCGGCGAGCAGGCGGCCTTGGACTTCAGGTAATTTGTCGATATCCGACGGGGACTTACGCAGACGAATGTCGGGATGCCGGCGGATCACGCCGAGGCCGGAGCAGGGTGCATCGAGCAGGATGCGATCGAACGGTATGCCGTCCCACCACGATGCCGGCGCTGCGGCGTCGGCGTTGATGAGCTCCGCGCTCAGGGTTCCCCGCTTCAAGTTCTCTTCCACCCGAGCGAGCCGTAGCGGGTCGATGTCGAGCGCCGTCAGCTTGCGCAGCCGGGACTCCCGCTCCGCAATGAGCGCGGTCTTCCCGCCGGGTGCCGCACAGGCGTCGAGAACCCTCTGACCCGCCTCGAGCCCGAGCGGGAACGCGACGCACTGGGCTCCCAAGTCCTGGACCGAAACCAAGCCCTCCGCAAATCCCGGGAGTTCATTCACGTCGCAGGGCGCGTCCAATACCACGGCCCGCGGCACCCTTGCTTCGGCCCGCGCCCCGATCCCCACCGCCCGCAGCCGTTCCACATACGCTTCGGTCGCGATTCGTTGCTCGTTGACGCGCAACCACATCGGTGCCTGAACGTCGCCCGCGGCCAAAAGCTGAGTCCAGCGCACCGGCCAATCGGCGCGCAGACGGTCCGCGAGCCACACCGGCGATGCGTGGCGGGTGGCGGGATTGCGCGCGATCTCGGCGTCCAGGGTCTTGCGCTCGCGCAAATAGCGGCGCAGCAGCGCATTGATGAGTCCGGCGGCGCGCACCGCGTCGGTCGACTTGGCGGTCTGCACGGCGGCATCGACCACGGCGTACTCCGGCGTCCTTGCGTCCTCGATCTCGTACAGCGCGACCGACAACAGCGCGCGCACCAGAAAGTCCATGGACTTCACGGGTTTCGAAGAGAGGCTCCTCAAGATTGCCTCGTGACGATAGTAGCCGCGTACTGCGCCGTAGCTCAATGAGCGCACCGTGGGAGCGAGCTTGGGGTCGGCCCCGGCAAGCGCACCTTTGAGCGCCGCATCGAGGGTGACGCCCTCCCGCAGTATCCGCGCCACCGCATGTGCGGCGAGAGATCGTGCGCCGGCGCCGGTGGCGTTCATGCGTGCACGAATCGCTCGCCGTCGAGCTTTCGGCCCTGGATGAACTCCCGCGCGCCAAGCGGCTTGCGGCCCGCAATCTGCAGGCGCAGTATGCGCAGGGTTCCGCGGCCGCACGCGACGTCGATTCCGTCGTCCGCGGTGGCGAGCACGGTTCCGGGAGCGGTGTCCGAAGCGGCTTCGCCAAGGGCCGGCGGCAAGTCGTGGGGTTGTGCATCCCAGATGCGGATTTGGGCGCCGTGCAGCCGCGTTTCGGCAACCGGCCAGGGATTGAATGCGCGAATCTGCCGGCCGATCTGCACCGCATCCTGCCGCCAATCGATCAAGGCCTCGGCTTTGTCGATTTTCGCGGCGTAGGTGTGGCCCGTGGCGGGCTGCGGTGTTTCGTGGATGCGGCCCCGCTCCAGCTCGTTCAAGGTGGCGACGATGAGCTCGGCACCGAGTTGCGAGAGCCGGTCGTGCAGCACCTGCGCCGTGTCGCGCGCGCCTACATCAAGTTCTCGCGTCGCGAGCACGGGTCCCGTGTCAAGGGCCTCCTCCATGCGCATGATGGTAATGCCGGTGTTCGCGTCTCCCGCGAGCAGCGCCCGCTGAATCGGCGCCGCTCCGCGCCATCGCGGCAGCAGCGAGGCGTGGATGTTGATGCAGCCCAGGCTCGGTGTCTCGAGCGCGGCTCGCGGCAGAATCAGGCCGTAGGCCACCACGATGAGCGCATCGAGGCTCAATTCGCGAAGAATTTGCAGCGCCTGCGATGATTTGAAACTGGCGGGCTGATGCACGGGCAACAGCAGTTCGGCCGCGCGGGATTTGACGGGACTTGCCTGCAGAGATTGGCCGCGCCCCGCCGGTCGGTCGGGTTGGGTGAAGACGGCGCAAATCCCGTGTGCCTCATGGAGCGCGTCCAGTGCCGGTACGGCGAACTCAGGCGTGCCGGCGAAACCCAGCCTTAAACGGCGAGGACCGGTGCTCAAGGCTCAAAGAGCCGGCGCGGAAGCGCTCAAAAGCGGCTTGCTGTGTCGTTGCCTACGCTCTTTTGCCAGACGCCGGCGAATTAGCTGGCGCTTGAGCTCGGACAGGTAATCGACGAACAGTTTGCCTTCGAGATGATCCATTTCGTGCTGGATGCAGACCGCCAGCAGCCCGTCCGCGTCCATCTCGAAAGGCGCCCCGTCCCGGCCCAACGCGCGCACGCGGATATGAGTCGCACGCGACAATTTGTCATAGATGCCGGGCAGCGACAGACATCCCTCTTCCGCGGGAGCGGACCCCTCCGCATGCAGCAGCTCCGGGTTGATCAGCACCAGCGGCCGACTTCGCTCCTCACTCACATCAAGCACGATCAGGCGCCGGTGCACATCGACTTGAGTGGCCGCGAGCCCCACACCCTTGAAGGCGTACATGGTCTCGAGCATATTGTCGGCCAATTGCCGCAGCGCATCATCGACGGAAGTCACCGCCGCGGCCTTCTTCCGCAGCCGCGGATCGGGATACTCCAGAATTACGAGCTTTGTCATGGGAGTTATGAGAGCAATTTCGTGTTTTTGGCTGAAGAATGTTGATAAAGTTCCGGCGCTGCTTAACTTAATGCCAGCTTTGGCGGCGCGTACTCGTGCCGGCAAACGGCAAAAACGGGCGATACGTCTCAGGTCTAGCGGCAGGTAAGCAGTATATCAGTCGGCCAGCGGCATCAGACTGCGGCATGGGAGCGAAACGAATGCGATTGTCTAATCTAATTGCCCTCAACCTGGCGGCGGCTGTACTCGCCGGATGTCAGTCGAATCGGCCCGTGACGGAGCCGGCCCCCGTCGCCACCTCCGCGCCGCCCGAGAGTACGGTGCAAGGCACAGTGGTGGGCGACGACCGGACGGCGATGGAGGCGGCGATCGACGCTGGCCAATCTGCTTCGCCACCCCCTGCCGAGGCGACGCAAGGCGCGCCGGCGATGAACCCCAATGCCCCGGAGAGCTACGTGGTCAAGCGCGGCGACACCCTGTGGGGCATCGCCAAGGTATTTCTGCGCGATCCCTGGTATTGGCCGGAAATCTGGCAGGTCAACCCGCAGGTCCACAATCCGCACTTGATCTATCCGGGCGACACCCTGCGCCTGGTGTACATCGATGGTAAGCCCAGACTCATGCTGCAACGCGGCGGCGCCGCTCGGGTGGAGCCGCGCGTGCGCAGCGAGCCGCTCGAAAGCGCGGTCACCACCATCCCCTACGAAACCGTTGCCGCCTTCATGTCCAAGCCCTCGGTGCTGTCACAGGAACAGATCAAGGGCGCGCCCTACGTGCTCGCCTCGCGCGACCTGCACG
>JBARBX010000345.1:0-4062 GCA_049793535.1 Steroidobacteraceae bacterium
CGCTCAAGATGATCGAGGCGGCGCAGTCGGAACAGGCGAGGGCGCTGGCGCAGTCGCAGTTGGCGGCGGCCCGCTTCAGCTTGCACTGGGGTCCCCTCGCCTCGCTGCCGCTCGCGGAGCGCCGGAAAATCGCCGATGCGGCGACGAGCGGGCGCAGCCTTTTGGTGCGCGCCGACTTGCCGGGCCGGCACAGCTTCGGCACCGGCGTGCGCAAAGCCGTGTTGGAGGTGGACGGGATTCAAGTTCCAGCGCGCGTGCTCGGGCCGCTGCGAGAGACTTCCGAGGTGCAAAGCACGGCCCTGTTGATCGAGGTGCCGAGCGCGCCCGCGGGCCTGGGTGCCGGCGCGCGACTGCCGCTCGCGCTGCTGACGGCCGATCGCAAAGGCTTGCTGCTGCCCCGGGAGGCCCTGCTCTACGACGAGAGCGGAGCCTATGTCTACAAGCAATTGACGAAGAAGACGGACGCGGAAAAGACGCGCTTCGCGATGGTCAGGGTGAATCTGGTGCTGCCCTACGGACACGGATGGCTGGTGGAAGGCGTGGATGACGATGACAACATCGTGGTGCGGGGGGCGGGCGTGCTCTGGTCGCTGCAGGGAGTGGGGGCCCAGCAGCATGATGACGACGACGAAGACTAGGAAACGCAATGCTTGCCGCCATCGTTCGCGCCTCCCTGCGCAATCCGCGCATCGTCACCGCGCTCGCCTGTTTGATCGCGGCGCTTGGATTGGCCGCCCTGCTGGCCGCGCGGTTCGATGTGTTCCCCGATTTCGCCCCGCCGCATGTGCTGGTGCAGACCGAGGCGCCGGGTCTCGATGCAACCCAGGTGGAAGCCTTGGTTACGCGGCCGCTGGAGGGTTTGCTGGCCGGAACGGAAAACGTCAAGACGGTCCGCTCGACGTCGAGCCAGGGTCTCTCGGCGATCCAGGTGGTGTTCGATCGCGGCGGCGATCCGTATCGCCAGCGTCAAGTGGTCACCGAACGCCTGGCCGAATTCGCCGGCTTGCTGCCTCCGGGCGTGGGTGCTCCGCTGTTGTCGCCCTTGAGTTCCTCCATGGAATACTTGGTGCATTTCGGCTACACCAGCGACCGGCTCTCCCCGGTCGAGTTGCGCGACGTGGTGCAATGGACCGTCAAACCGCACATCCTCGCCGTGCCCGGTGTGGCGCAGGCGCAGATCTTCGGCGGCGAAGTGCGCGAGCGGCAGATCGAGGTCGATGCGGCGAAACTGGCCGCGGCAAACTTGAGTCTCGACGATGTCCTGGCCGCCGCCAAGCGCGCGACCGCCTTGATCGGCGGGGGCTATCTGGAGACACCCACCCAACGCATCGTGATCCAAGCCCAGGCACCGGGCGCCACTCTCGATGCCCTGGGGCAAGCGGTGGTGGGCACCCATGGCGGTCTGCCGGTGCGCCTCGAGGATGTCGCCGATATTCATGAAGGGGCCGAGCCGCGATTCGGCGATGCGCTGATCGCCGGCAAGCCCGGAATTCTCGTCGAGACCTCCACCCAATTCGGCGCCAACACGCTCGAGGTCACTCGGGCGCTCGAGGCAAGGCTCGATGCGCTGGCGCCGGCCCTGGCCAAACAGGGAGTGGAATACCATCCGGCGCTGCTGCGGCCCGCCAGTTTCATCGAAGCCGCGGTCGAGAAGCTGCGAAATTCGCTGGCCATTGGCACCGTACTGGTGGTCGCGCTCCTGCTGCTCACCTTGCGCGATTGGCGCGGTGCATTGGTCTCCTTCAGCGCGATTCCGCTCGCATTGCTCACGGCGGTGTGGATACTCGAAGCGTTGGGCTTCAGCCTCAACACCATGACGCTCGGCGGGCTGGTGGTCGCGCTCGGCGTGGTGGTCGACGATGCCGTCATCGACGTCGAGAACATACTTCGCCGGCGCCGCGGCGCCGCCCGGGGTGCGGACATCGGGGACCTGTTCATCGGCGCCTCGCTGGAGGTTCGCCGCCCGGTGTTCTATGCGACGGCCGCGGTGGCTGTGGCGTTCCTGCCCATATTGACGATGTCCGGACTCCAAGGCGCGTTCTTCCGTCCCTTGTCGATTTCCTTCCTGCTCGCCGTGGGACTGTCTTTGCTGGTCGCCATGAGCGCAACACCGGCGCTGTGCGCGCTGGTGATGGCGCGGCACGCGCCCAAATCCGAAGCGGCCTTTCTGCGAACTCTGAAACGCGGCCAGCAGGGCGCCATCACCTGGCTCAACCGGCGCCCTCGAACGCTGCTTGCCATCGTCCTCGTGAGCGGCCTCGCCGGGGTGATTCTTTTGCCGCTGCTGGGCGCGCGCCTGCTGCCCGATTTCCGCGAAAACTATCTGATTGCGCACGCATCGTTGCGCCCCGGCATATCGCTGACGGAGACCACCCGCGTCGGCGAGCGCATTTCCAAGGGGCTCATCGGTATTGCGGGCGTCAAAAGCGTCGCGGAGCAGATCGGCCGCGCCGAGAATGGACAGGATCCGGATGCGCCGAACAAGAGCGAATTCGAGGTTCAGATCGATCCACGGCAGGGGCACACCGCCGGCGAGATCGATGCGGCCATCCGCGATGTCTTCGATGATTTCCCGAATCAGCTCGTGGAGATTTATTCGGTGCTGGCCGAGCGCATCGGCGAGACCCTCTCCGGCGAGTCCGCGCCATTCACCATCAGCGTGGTCGGTTCCGATTTGGACACGGACGATTTGGTCGGGGCCCGCATCGTCGAGGTGCTGCAGCGTCTGCCCGACAGCGGCAACGTTCGCTTGACCGTCCCTCCGCGCCAGGCGGAGCTGCATGTGGAGTTGCTGCCGGCGCAGCTCGCCATCTACGGACTGCAGGCGGCGGATGTGCTGCAGACCGTCAATGCGGCTTATCACGGCAGTGAGGCGGCCGAACTGAATCAGGCGGATCGCAGCGTGCCGGTGGTGGTGCGAATCGCCGGCGTCAATGCCGATCCGCTGCGATTAGGCGCGCTGTTGCTGCGCGGCCGCGACGGCGCGCTCACGCCGCTATCCGCGGTGGCGAAGGTCAGCGTCGTTTCGGCCCGCAGCCTCATCGATCATCAGGACGGATTGCGCCGCCAGATCGTCGTGGCCAGCCCTAAGGGCGCCGACCAAGCCGGCTATGCTGCGGCCGCGCGCAAGGCGATCGCCGCCCAGGTGACGCTGCCGGCGGGGGTGTTTCTGCTTTACGGCGGTGCGGCCGAGACGCAGGCCGCGGCCAGAGACGAATTGCTGCTGCACTCGGCCGCGGCATTCGTGCTCATCGTGCTGCTGCTGGCACTTGCCTTCGGACAATCCCGGCACGTGCTGCTGGTACTGCTCTCGCTGCCGAGCACGCTGATCGGCGGGGTGGCGGCGGTTGCCGTGACCGGCGGCACTCTGACCCTGGGCGCGATGGTGGGCTTCGTCGCTCTGTTCGGCATGGCTGCGCGCAACACCATACTGCTCGTGTCTCACTTCGACCATCTGGTGCTCCAGGAGGGGCGGACTTGGGACTTGGAGACGGCAACCCGCGGTGCCGAAGAGCGGCTCACCCCGGTGCTGCTCACCGCGCTGCTCACCGGCCTTGCGCTGCTGCCGGTCGCCCTGCAGCTGCATCAACCCGGGCATGAAATCGAAGGCCCGATGGCCGTGGTGATTTTGGGTGGTTTGGTGTCTTCTACGCTGGTCAGTCTGTTGCTGATACCGCCGTTGGCGGCGCGATGGTTGCGGGCGTCCGATACCGAGAGTGGGTCAAGCTTCAATCAGGAGGGTTCAGGGAAATGAAAATCAAGACTGCAATCATAGGTTCGATATCAATGCTGGCCTGGAGCGCCGCGTGGGCTGCGACCTCCAATGCGCCTGCGGCTGCCGGTGCGGACACGGTCGCGTGGCTCCACGTCAGCAAGACGATCCGCGTCAACGCGCCGGCAGACATGGTCTGGAATGCGGTGAAGGATTTCGATGCCATCAACACCTGGCATCCGGCCGTGGACAAGGACGAGATCGTCGAAGGCAAGAACAACAAAGCCGGCGCGGTGCGCCTGTTGACTCTAAAGGGGGGCGGAACCATCAAGGAGAGGCTGCTGCGGTTC
>JBARBX010000346.1:0-3649 GCA_049793535.1 Steroidobacteraceae bacterium
GTGTTCTACGACGGCGCACGCTGTCTCGGCGGCGGCGTGATCGCACGGCGGTTCAACTCCCGCTTGGGCGCGAGCGCGGGCAGAATCGCCTATAATTCTCATTTTTCCGTGGAGGGGTCATGACGGATAGCTTCAACGCGAGAACGACGCTGAACGTGGGTGCGCGGCGGTATGAACTCCTCAGTCTCGCCGCGCTCAAGTCGCAGAATGTCGAGCGCCTGCCCTTCTCCTTGAAAATCCTGCTGGAAAATCTGCTGCGCTTCGAGGACGGCGTCAATGTCACCCGCAGCGACATCGAGGCGCTGCTGAAGTGGGATCCGAAGGCGTTGCCCAGCCATGAGATCGCCTTCACGCCGGCGCGGGTCATCATGCAGGACTTCACCGGAGTCCCCTGCATCGTCGACCTCGCCGCCATGCGCGAAGCCATCGTGCGATTGGGCGGCGACCCGCAACGGGTCAATCCCCTGGCCCCCGCGGAGCTCGTGATCGATCACTCGGTGCAGGTCGACGAATACGGCGGCGCCGACTCTCTGAAGCACAACAACGAAATCGAATTCAACCGCAACGGCGAACGCTACATGTTTCTGCGCTGGGGCCAGACCGCTTTCAGCAATTTCAAGGTGGTGCCCCCGAACACCGGTATCGTGCACCAGGTCAACATCGAGCACCTGGCGCGGGTGATCTTCTCGGACGAGGCCGCGGGCAAGACGCTCGCCTATCCCGACACCCTGGTTGGAACCGATTCGCACACCACCATGGTCAACGGGCTGGGAGTGCTCGGCTGGGGCGTGGGCGGCATCGAGGCCGAAGCGGCGATGCTCGGCCAACCCGTCACCATGCTGATTCCGCAGGTGATCGGGTTCAAGCTCACCGGCAGCCTGCCCGCCGGTACCACGGCCACCGACCTCGTGCTCACGGTCACCGAGATTCTGCGCAAGGTGGGGGTGGTGGATAAATTCGTGGAGTTCTTCGGCGACGGCCTCAAGGGCCTGCCGCTCGCGGACCGCGCTACCATTGCCAACATGTCGCCGGAATTCGGCTCGACCTGCGCCATCTTCCCCATCGATGAGGAAACCATCCGCTATCTCGAGCTCACGGGCCGGCCCCCGGATCAAATCGCCCTGGTCGAAGCCTACGCCAAGGCGCAGGGGATGTGGCGCATCAACGGTGCACCGGCTGCCGATTACACCCAGGTGGTCGAGCTCAACTTGTCGACAGTCGAACCCTCGCTCGCGGGGCCCAAGCGGCCGCAGGATCGGGTGCCGCTGCACAATGCGAAGAGCGTGTATCAGAACAGCGTAAAGAAAATGGCCGAGGAACGGACGCAAAAGAATCCCAAGGCGACGGGAGCCGCCCCCGCGCGCGTGGGAAGCGAGGGTTTTGAAGTGAAGGACGGCGCGGTGTTGATCGCCGCCATCACTAGCTGCACCAATACGTCGAATCCCGCCGTGATGGTGGCCGCCGGCCTCCTGGCCCGCAATGCCGCCGCGCGCGGCCTCAAGGCCAAGCCCTGGGTGAAGACTTCACTGGCGCCCGGCTCGCGCGTGGTCACGGACTATCTTCAGAAGGCCGGGCTGCTGAAGGACTTGGAGGCTCTCGGCTTCTACACCGTGGGCTACGGCTGTACTAGCTGTATCGCCGCAGGAACTCCGGTGCTGCTGGCCAATGGCACCTCCCGCGCGATCGAGCGGTTGCCCGAGGGGGGCGGCTCGATGGTGTATGCGCCGGATGGCGAGCGCCGGCTCACGCGGGCCGTGCAACGCGAGATGATGATTCAGGGCGAGCGAGAGTGCGTCACGCTGGTGCTGCAGGACGGGCGTACGTTGGTATGCACGCCCGATCATCGCATCCTATGTGCCGACGGGCGCTGGGTGCGCGCGGATCAGCTCGCGCTGGGTCAAAGTCGCGTCGTGACTGCTCTGGAGGCACCGCTCGATGAGCCGAGCCCCGACGAGATCGGGTTCCGATTGCAGGCTGGCGACCGTACGTTCTCCATGGCAAGCGACACCGAGCGCCAGTGCACGCTGGCGTTTGCGCGGCTCCTCGGTCACCTGCTGAGCGATGGTTCGATCAGTCGCCACGGCCAGGCTCGTATGCATGTGGGACAGGTACTGGACCGCGAAGCGGTGCTGAGCGATATCGAACTGCTGAGCGGCAAGCGTCCCTTGGCGCGCGCCTACGATGAACGCAAGTGGACTGTCGTGCTGCCCAAGATGCTGACCTCGACGATTCTGTCCCTGCCGGGCGTCCGGGTTGGCCGGCGCATCGATCAGGAGCCTGGTCTCCCGCAGTTTGTGCTGGATGGCGGCTGTCCGGTCGCGGTCGTGCGCGAGTTTCTCGGCGGCTTGTTTGGCGCCGATGGTCACGCGCCGGTGCTCAAGTACTGGGGCAGTGATGAACATCAGGCCAGCCTTGAGCCGCCCGTCTATTCGCAGAGCGCCAAGCCGGAATTTGTCGCCGCCACCAAGCGCATGATGACCGACATCATTGCGTTGTTGGTGCGATGCGGCGTCAAGGCCCGCGGGGCGACGGTGCGCGACTATGCCACGCGCCGCGCAGCCTCCCCGTATCCGGCGGCGCGCGACGGCGTGGCACGGCGCGAGATCCGCCTCGAACTGCCCGAAGGTCTCTCGTTCGTCGAGCGGGTGGGCTTTCGCTACTGCGTGGACAAGGCGCTGCGCGCCAGTGCCGCGGCGGTCTACTGGCGCACGGTTGATTCAATCAACCGCCAGCGCCTATGGATGGCAGACCGTATCGAAGCGAGGCACGGCGAGTTGCCACTATCGTTCCGCCAGACGCGCGCGCTTGCGGCTGCCGAGCTGACAACCCTGGAAACACCCGTTTTTCCGCACTATTCGCTGCTCGCGGGTCACGACCGATTCGCGCGGCTGCCCGCTGCTGAGGCACGACGGCTCCAGCCACTGCACCGGGACAGCTGTGACTTCCCCTCCCCGGCTCAGTTGTTTCGAGAGCTCGGAGTCCGGGACTGGTTCGCGCAGCCGTCGGGAGTTGCCGAGCCGCCAAAGCACTATTGCACGTCTAAGGACGCGCACAGCCTGCCGACGTTGAATCTCACGGTCGTCGACCGGCGCCAGGCGGGGAAACGAGCGGTGTTCGATCTGGCCGTCAACGAGGTTCATGCTTTCGTGGCAGGGACAGTCTGCGTTCACAACTGCATCGGCAACTCGGGTCCCTTGAAGCCGGAAATCTCCGAGGCCGTCAAGAGCGGCGATGTCGTCGCCTGCTCGGTGCTCTCCGGCAACCGAAACTTCGAGGGCCGCGTGCACCCGGAAATCAAAATGAATTTCCTCGCCTCACCGCCGCTGGTGGTCGCCTATGCGCTCGCGGGGAGCCTGAACGTCGACATCACCACCGAGCCCTTAGGCGTGGGCAGCGACGGCAAACCGGTGTACCTCAAGGACGTCTGGCCGGGCGCGCCGGAAGTGGCCGCCGCCGTGGCCGCGTCGGTGAACTCGGGCATGTTCAAGAAGGGGTACGCGAGCGTGTTCTCGGGGGATGCGAACTGGAACGCCATCAAGACGCCGGCGGGCAAGATTTACTCCTGGGACGGCAAATCCACCTACGTCAAGAACCCGCCCTACTTCGACGGCATGACCATGACGCCGGCGCCGGTGACCGACATCAAGAG
>JBARBX010000347.1:0-3618 GCA_049793535.1 Steroidobacteraceae bacterium
CGGTTTGCCCGAGGATTTGGTGCGTTCGTTGCCCTGGGAATCGCCGCTCAAGCGTCGGCTCAAGGAGCGGCGCCGGCGTATCCACCCTACGGGCCCGACATTCCGGTCATCACCAACACGGAAGGTCCGTCGGGCGCCTACAACCAGGACCTGAGAAGGGAGCCGCCTCCCAATCCGTGGAACGAAGAGTCGATTTGGAACATGAAGGTTGAGGGTTACACCGACAACCAAGCGCGGCCCATCTACCAACCCCTCATCGTCGATCAGGACGGGAGAGAGATACTCTACAACGGCAACCTCGCCGGCACGGCTGTCAATCCATTGACGGGAGTATCGGAATCCAACGGCACCTCGATCATCGACGTGACCAATGTCCACAAGCCCAAATTTCTGGCCCACATCCCGGGGCCTGCTCCCATCAACGGCTCCTTCGCCGCGGCTGGCGCACAAATGGTCCGAGTGTGCGGTGGCAATACTCTGCCCAACGCCTCGGCCAACGGCACGGTGGGCCGCTGGTTTCTGTTGCGCGCCTTCGGTAACGCCGGCGCGAACGAATCGCACCAGATCTGGGATGTGAGCAATCCCGCGGCTCCCAAGTTCGTGACCACCGTGCTCACCGGCTTGAGCAACACGCATAAGAGTTGGTGGGAATGCGATACGGGAATCGCCTATCTGGTCGCCGGCGCAAAGTCCGACGGATGGCAGCAAAGCGGTTCGGCGCAGCATGTTTATATCTACGATCTGAGCAATCCCTCCAAGCCCGTCTTCATCCGCCAGTTCGGGCTGGTGGGACAGCAGCCCGGCGCAGCGGTGGCGACCGCAGTTCCCTGTGCGACCGCGCCCAGCGACACCTGCTACGAGGGCACCACGAATCCGCCCTCAGGGGTTCATGGCCCGATCTCCATGGGGACCACCGTCAACCGGGTGTACATGCCCTATGGAGTGGGCGCCAGCGGCGTCATTCAAATCGACGATCGGCTCAAGTTGATCAACGGCTGCCTCACCAGCGGCCCGGGCGGCAATCCCAGCGCGTCGGTGAATTGCGCGACCAGCCCCACGCAGGCCGACCTGCTCTGGCCGCAGGTCAGTTGGGTGACCATGAATCCGGAGAACGGCGGCCACAGTTCGATGCCGATTTTCAACGTGCCGATCCCGGAAGAACAAACCAACTTCGTGGACGGCACGCCGCAGAGCAAGAGCCTGTTGTTCGTGAGCTCGGAAGGGACCGCCAACAATTGCTTCGGCCAGGCGCCGCATGATGCGTGGGTCCTCGACATCTCGAGCGAGACGGCGCCGTGGTCGATGGCAACCTTGAACGTTCCGCAATTTCCGGGCAATTTCTGCGGCAAGGGCGCGAGATTCGGCGCGCACGCGGTCACCGAGGCCATCTATCCTCCCTACTACGGCAAGATCATCAGTGTTTCCTGGTTCAACGCCGGAGTGCGGATCTGGGACATCCGCGACCCGAAGAATCCGAAGCCCATCGCCTACTTCATCCAGGCGCCGAATGCGAATACGGCGGCCTCCTGTTCGACGATCAACGGTGTGACCAACTGTTTCAACGCGACGATGAACGACTACGTGGAGTATGACGATCGCGGCTACATCTATGCCGCGGACCGCGCCGGGAGCGGAGTGACCATCCTGTCGCTGGCCGGAGAGGCGCGGCAGGCCATACTGCCGCCGTCCGATCGTTGAGGAGCCGGGCATGCGCAATCAATCCATGATAGTCGGTGCGGCGGCCGTGCTCTCCTGCATGGCCGCCTCCGCGGCACATTGCCAGGACGGTTGGTCGGCGAAAGTCGCGCCGAGGCCTACGCAGAATTCGGCGCAGGTGACGCCGGGTCTGTCGACCAAGGCGCAAGTTGAGGCCATGCTGGGGGCGCCCTGGCGGGTGGTGCAGTTCAACGATTGCGGGATGTCGATGCCGGGTCAGGCGGATGAGACCTGGGACTATCGCGGCAAGGATGCCGGCGGCGCCTATCGGCTGCACATCGAATTCGACGACGACGGCGTCGCAACTCTCGTGGCCAAGATTCCGGAACACGTGCCCGGCGGGAAGGGCACGGCCGCAAGAGTCGCGGTGCCCGACTCGAAGATGGCTATGAAAATGTAATCGCCGCGAGCGGGGACGATGTCGCTCCCGCCGCGCTGCCATGCGATCATGCGGAATGAGCGAGCATTCCCCATCGACCACGCTGCGCGTGAACGGCGCGCGATTGTGGTCGCGGCTGATGCAGATGGCCGAGATCGGTGCGACCGCAGCGGGCGGCTGCAATCGGCAGGCACTGACCGACGGCGACATGGCGGGACGCCAATTGCTCTGCCGATGGGCCGAGGCGGCCGGTTGCCGGGTGCGCACCGATGAGATCGGAAATTTGTTCATCCGCCGGCCCGGCCGCGAGGACTCGCTGCCGGTGGTCATGACCGGCAGTCATCTCGACACGCAGCCCACGGGGGGCAAATTCGACGGTGTGTATGGGGTGCTGGCCGGACTCGAAGTGATCGAGTCTCTCAACGACCGTTCGCTCACTACCGCGCACCCGATCGAGTTGTCGGTGTGGTGCAACGAGGAGGGCAGCCGCTTCCCGATGGCGATGATGGGTTCGGCCGTCTGGTCCGGGCGCCTGGCGCTCGATGCCGCGTACGCCTTGACCGACCGCGCCGGAATCAGCGTGCGCCAGGAACTCGAGCGCGCGGGCGTGCCGATCGGGGCGCCGCCGCCGCGCCCGCCCGTCAAGGCCTCCTTTGAAGTCCACATCGAACAGGGGCCCGTGCTCGAGCAGAGGGCCAAGACCATCGGCGTGGTGACGGGCGTTCAGCACATGAGCCGGCACGAGGTTATTGTCGAGGGCCAGGAGGCGCACGCGGGACCCACGCCCATGGACATGCGGCGCGATCCCATCCGGGTGCTGGCCGAGGTGCTGCCGGCCCTGTATGCCGCGGCCGAGCAGCGCGGCCGGGACGCGCGGCTCACGGTGGGCATCATCGAGACCTTTCCCGGATCGCCCAACACCGTCCCCGGCCGGCTGCGCTTCACCGTGGATCTGCGGCACCCCGACGCGCGGCAGTACGCGGCTTTGAAAGAAGAGGCGGGCCGCTTGGTGCATGCGACGCTCGCGCGCCATGCGCTCAAAGGTTCCATCCGCTGTGTGTGGGAGGCGCCGGGAGTGAGCTTCGATCCGGCCTGCGTCGCGGCGGTGCGCAGCGCCACCGCCGCGCTTGGGTTCAATTCCCTGGAGATGGTGAGCGGTGCCGGTCATGATTCCTGCAACCTGGCCGCCGTGGTGCCGACCGCGATGGTGTTCGTGCCCTGCGCCGGGGGCTTGAGTCACAACGAGGCGGAAAGCGCGCTGCCGGCGGATTTGGCCGCCGGCGCCGATGTGCTGCTGCACGCCATCCTGTCGATGGCGGGCCAGACCCCGGCGACGGCATAAACGCGCGATACCCCGCACGCGGAGCGCTGTGAACGAGGTGGATTGCGTAGTGATCGGCGCCGGTGTGATCGGGCTCGCCGTGGCGCGCGCGTTGGCGCTCGAGGGGCGGGGAGTTGTCATCCTCGAACGCGAGCGGCAGGCCGGTTTGCACACGAGTTCGCGCAACAGCGAAGTCATCCAC
>JBARBX010000348.1:0-4605 GCA_049793535.1 Steroidobacteraceae bacterium
CCCTGGCACACCACGCGCAAGTACTATCGGCAGCGGGCGCAGAAGTTCGACATTATGGAAGGCGTCTGCACGCAGGGTTCCTTCACCGATGCCGTCGACAAGAACGGCAACTCGATATTCGCGCCGATCAAATTTCATAATGGCGTGCCCGTGGGGTCGGATTCGAAATGAAACAGCGGTTTTTGAAGCTGCCCTTGATGGCGGTCGTGGCGGCGGCGGCGCTGGCCGCGGCGGGGCCTGCGATGGCCCATCATTCCTTTGCCATGTATGAGCCCACCAAGACATTGACGTTCAAGGGGACCGTCAAGTCGTTCCAGTGGACCAATCCGCACGTCGTCGTCTGGGTGCTGGTGCAGCCGGACGGTGGCGGCGCCCCGCAGGAGTGGTCGTTCGAAACCACGAGCCCGGGCGTATTGACGCGCAATGGGTGGACCCGACAGTCCCTCAAAGCGGGCGATCGGGTGAGCGTGACGTTCAGTCCGCTGCGCGACGGGTCGCACGGCGGGGGCTTGAACTCAGTCACCCTGCTCGATACGGGCCAGAAGCTGGTGCCGAGTTTCGGCAAGGAACAGCCGGGACTGAAGTAGCACTCCCTCGGCGGTCGCCGTCACAGTAGATCGCGCAGCCGGTAGTACAGCATCGCCAGCATCAGCGATGGCCGCCGCAAGACGGGTCCCCCTGGAAAATCGCGATGCGGGATTCGCGCGAACACATCGAAGCGCTCCGCAGTACCGGCGACGGCTTCGGCGACGAGTTTGCCGGCGAGGCCGGTGAGAGCCATGCCGTGGCCTGAAAATCCTTGCAGGTAGAAGACATTGGGCGCGAGGCGCCCGAAATCGGGCGCCCTGCTCATGGTGATGTCCAAGTATCCGCCCCAGGCATGGGTGACCTTCACATCGGCGAGCGTCGGAAAGATGCGGATCATGCGCTTGCGCATGGACTGGCCCAGATTCGGCGGCTGCACGGCGCTGTAACTGACGCGCCCGCCGAAGAGCAGCCGGTGATCCGCCGAGGCCCTGAAATAGTCCAAGATCCAATTGATGTCGGCAATCGCGGCGTTGCTCGGCAGCAGCGCGCGTACGCGCTCCTCGCCCAGCGGCTCGGTGGCGATGATGTAGGTGCCCACACCCAATATCCGCCGCGCCAGGCTGGGAGCGACTGCGCCCAGGTAGGCATTGCCGCACAGCACGAGATGCGCGCAACGCACCGTGCCTTGCCCGGTGTGCACCGCGACCTCCGGTCCCTCCTGGTAGCGCAGCACCTGCGAGTTCTCGAAGATCTGGACACCTGCCGACTCGGCTGCGCGTGCCAACCCCTGGGTAAACTTGAGCGGGTGCAGGTGGCCGCTGCGCGAATCGATGAGTCCGCCGAGATAGCGGGCGCTCTGCACATGCGCCTGAAGTTGGTCGCGAGTCAGCAGCTGCGCGGTTGGATAGTCGTATTCCTCGTGCAATTCGCGGGCCCAATCTTGCAGTTCTGTGACATGCCGGGGTTTGACGGCGACGTGGACGTGGTTCGAGCGATAGTCGCAATCGATGGAATGCTCGGCGATCAACGACCGAGTGAGATCCAACGCCTCGACGGACAAATCGAACAGACGCCGAGCATCGGCCCGGCCGACGGCGCTAACCAGTGTGCGTTCACTCGTCGCCAGACCGAAAATGGTCTGCCCTCCGCTGCGCCCCGAGGCGCCGTAACCCACGGTCCGGGCCTCGAGCAAGGCAACGCGGTAGCCGCGCTTCGCCAGGTGCAGTGCAGCAGAGCAGCCCGTAATGCCACCGCCGAGCACGACGACGTCCACACGATGTTCGCCGCTCAACGGTTCGCGATGTGCCCCTGCGACTGCGGCAGCCAGGCTCGCCGGGACGTGGGCGGAGGCCGCGTAGTACGACGGGGCGGGCGGATCGGATAGTCGCAAGGGCAGATCTCTAGTGCGGGTGTTTAAAATTTTGTGGCTATTGACAGGATTAGGTGCCTGTGAGCCTACCGGGTTATTTGACCACGCCGCAATGTTATTGCAGTGCACCAAACGTCGCTAAGTCGTGGAAATGCCTAAATCTTAGCCAATTGCTGCACCATCGAGGGGACGAGTTACCGATGGTGTGGTGTAATACGGTCGTTAAGGAAGCTCAATCGTCCATCTGGACGTTTAATATATTAAACATGTCTCGGTTAGCCGTCATCGGAATTCCAGCCGATCGCAGGCTGTTTGGGAATCACTATTTCCACATGGCCGGCGAGAAGTACATCGAAGCCGTCGCCGCGGGTGCGAATGCGGTGCCGGTGCTGATACCCGCCCTGGGATCCGAGATGGATTTGCCGTCGGTCTTGGAGACTTTCGACGGGTTGTTGCTGACGGGGAGTGCATCGAATGTCGAACCTCACCACTACGGAGGACCGGCGAGTGAGCCGGGAACGCTACATGACCCAAATAGGGACGCTACGACGCTTCCGCTGATTCCGCGGGCGATCGCCGCCGGGATGCCGGTGCTCGCGATCTGCCGGGGATTTCAGGAAATGAACGTCGCCTACGGCGGCACCTTGTACCAGCGGCTGCACGAAGTGCCGGGGTACCTGGATCACCGCGAAGATGAGTCAACGCCGCTGGACGTGCAGTACGGCCCCGCGCATGAAGTCCTCCTGGAGCCTGGAGGGACCTTGCGAAAAATCGCCGGACGGGATCGCTTGCAGGTCAACTCCTTGCATTGGCAAGGAATTCAATCGTTGGGCAAGGATTTGGCGGTCGAGGCGCGCGCGCCGGATGGTGTCATCGAGGCCTTCCGCGTCGCCAGTGCGCCGAACTTCGCCTTGAGCGTGCAATGGCATCCGGAATGGCAGTTCGCGACGAATCCATTTTCTCGCGCGTTGTTTGCGGCATTTGGTGAAGCCTGCTACGCGCACAGTTGAAGGTGATTTATGGTTAGCACGATCCAGCAATTCTTGAAGGAACACGGTATCTCGGAAGTCGAAGCCATTATTCCGGACATGGCCGGAGTGGCGCGCGGCAAGCTCATGCCGGCGGAGAAATTTGCCGAAGAGGAGGGCATGCGCCTGCCCGAGGCGATATTCCTGCAGACGGTGACCGGCGACTATCCGGAAGACCAGAGCGCCATGAACCCTTCCGACATCGATATCGTCCTGAAAGCGGATCCGAAGACGGTGCGGGTCGTACCCTGGGCGGCGGAACCGACCGCGCAGGTGATTCATGACTGTTTCTACGGCGACGGCCGCCCGGTCACCATGGCGCCTCGCTACGTACTGCGCCGGGTGCTCGATCTGTACGAGGCGCATGGCTGGGAACCGGTGGTGGCGCCGGAACTCGAATTCTTCCTGGTGGAGCCGAATGTCGATTCCGACTATCCGTTGAAGCCGCCCGTGGGCCGCTCGGGGCGCCCGGAAATCGGCCGCCAGGCTTACAGCATCGCGGCGGTCAACGAGTTCGACCCTCTATTCGACGACATGTACTCGTTTTGCGAAGCCCAGGACATCGAAATCGATACCTTGATCCATGAGGCGGGCGCTGCCCAGATGGAAATCAATCTGTTGCACGGCTATCCCATGGGCCTCGCCGACCAGGCGTTTCTGTTCAAGCGAACCGCCCGCGAGGCGGCCCTGCGGCACAAGATGTATGCCACGTTCATGGCGAAGCCGATGGCCAAGGAGCCGGGCAGCGCCATGCACCTGCACCAGAGCATCATCGACTCGAAGACCCGCAAGAACATCTTCAGCAACCCGGACGGTTCCCCGTCCGCATTGTTCTTCGGGCATATCGCCGGTCTGCAGAAATATCTGCCCGGCGCAATGTCGCTGTTCGCTCCCAACGTGAACAGCTATCGGCGCATCAGCCGCCATTCATCGGCTCCCATCAACGTCCATTGGGGCTACGACAATCGCACGGCGGGGCTGCGTGTGCCCATGTCCGGGGCCGAAGCGCGGCGCGTCGAGAATCGGGTGGGCGGCGCCGACGCCAATCCCTACCTCGCGATCGCGGCATCCCTGGCCTGCGGTTATCTCGGCATGGTCGAAGGACTCAAGCCCTCCGAACCCATATCGGGCAGCGCCTACGATCTGGCAATCGCCCTGCCTCGGACTCTGGCGGAGGCCTTGCGCCTGCTGCGAGAGTCGAAGCCTTTGGTGGACCTGTTCGGCGACCGCTTCGTGCTGGCCTTTACCGCGGTCAAAGAGGCCGAGTACGAAACTTTCGCGCAAGTCATCAGTTCCTGGGAGCGCGAGCACCTGCTCCTGAACGTTTGACGGGAGACTCTGTCCCCGGGGCCCAGGCTGCGATATAAAGCAGCCTGAGGTTAGCGGCGCGCGGAAAAAGGGGAATCGAGTGATAGGAAGCGTTCGTCGGGTGGCGATTCTGGCGCTTGGGTGCGCGTTGGCATTGGGTGGTTGCGGCGACCGCAAGGGCGGATCCGGCACCGGGCCGGGAGGCGCCGGCGAGACGGCCGACGGCGCGGGCAAGGCTCCGGCCAAAGTGCTGAACCTATACATCTGGTCCGATTACCTGGCCGCGAACACCCTGTCGAACTTCGAGAAGCAGACGGGCATCAAGGTCAACGTTTCCTATTTCGACACCAACGAAACGCTCGAGACCAAGCT
>JBARBX010000349.1:0-8000 GCA_049793535.1 Steroidobacteraceae bacterium
GCGCCATCCGAGGCCTTGCGCGCGGCGCTCCCGACCTTTTGGCGCACCGCGTTCTCGGCAAGGTGCCCGGCCAGCTTGAGGCGCTGCGCCTCGCCGCCCGACAGCGTGGGCACGGGTTGCCCCAGGCGCAGGTAGTCGAGCCCGACTTCGGCGAGCGGCGCCAGACGCGTGCACACCTCCTTGTCGTCGGCGAAGAACGCGAGCGCCTCGGTGACCGTCAGATCGAGCACATCGGCGATGCTCATCGGCCGCGCATTGCCGCGGGACAGCTTCACCTCGAGCACTTCCGCCCGATATCGCCGGCCGTCGCAGTCGGGGCAGCGCAGATATACATCGGACAGGAATTGCATCTCGACGTGCTCGAAGCCGTTGCCGCCGCATGCCGGACAGCGGCCCTTCCCGGCATTGAAGCTGAAGGTGCCCGGGGTGTACTTGCGCTCCCGGGCCTGGGGCAGCCGGGCGAACAAATCGCGGATGGCATCGAAGGCGCCGACGTAGCTCGCGGGATTGGATCGAGTGGTGCGCCCGATGCGGTTCTGGTCCACCATGATGACGTCGTCGATTCGCTCGGCACCCTTAAGGCCGCGATGGCGGCCGGGATTCTCGGTCGGCTTGCCCTTGGCCCGCAGCAGCGCCGGGAACAGGATGTCGTGCACCAGGGTGGATTTGCCCGAGCCGCTGACGCCGGTCACGCACACCAGGCGTCTCAAGGGAATCTCGACGTCGATGTCCTTGAGATTGTGTTCGGCGGCCCCTTCCAGCTCCAAGGCGCCCGCGGATGCGACCGCCTCGCGGAGGCGCGGCGCGCTCGTCGCGGACCTGCGGCCATAGAGATAATCGGCGGTGAGCGACCCCTTGGCCTGCTTGAGCTCGGCGCTGGGGCCGAAGAACACGATCTCCCCGCCATGCTCGCCGGGCCCGGGTCCGATGTCGAGCACGCGGTCCGCGGCCTGCATCACCTTCGGGTCGTGCTCGACCACCACCAGCGTATTGCCGGCATCGCGCAGTCGGTGCATCACACCGACGATGCGATCGACGTCGCGCGGGTGCAAGCCGATCGAAGGCTCGTCCAGGACGAACAGGGTGTTGACCAGCGAGGTGCCGAGCGCGGTGGTCAGGTTGATCCGCTGCACTTCGCCGCCGGACAAGGTGCGCGACTGGCGGTCGAGATTCAGGTAGCCCAACCCGACATCCGTCAGGTATTTGAGGCGGGTGCGAATTTCCCGAAGCAGCAAATCGACGGCGTCATCGAGCGGCGCGGGCAGCTTAAGCGCCTCGAAGAAGCGGCGGCCGTCATCGATGGGCAGCAGCATCAATTCGCGGATGTTGATGCCGGGATTCCCGACTCGCCACAAGAGAGCCTCGGGCTTGAGGCGCGCTCCGCGGCAGGCGCCGCACTCGGTGTACGAGCGGTATCGCGACAGCAGCACGCGAATGTGCATCTTGTATGCTTTGGTTTCGAGCCATGCAAAGAAGCGGCGCACCCCGTACCAGACGTTCTTGGTCCACTCTCCTTCGCCCTCGATCACCCAAGCACGCTGCGCATCGGTCAACTCGCGCCAGGGCGTATCCAGGGGAATGGCGCGCTTGCGGGCGAACTTCATGAGATCCGCCTGGCATTCCTTGTACGACTCGGTCTGCCACGGTTTGATGACACCCTGGCGAAGGCTCAACGAGACATCCGGAATGACCAGACCATAGTCGACGCCGATGCTGCGACCGAAACCGCGGCAGGTCTCGCAGGCACCGATCGGAGAGTTGAAGCTGAAGCTGCTGGGACTTACGTCCTTGTAGGCGATATCGCAATCCGGGCAGTGCAGGCCGGTGGAGAAGCGCCACGGCGCGGCGAATTCGGTGCGCTCGGCGGCGGCACCTCCACCGGCGTCGGTGGCGGGGCCGGCGCGAGGGTACACGTCCAGACGGCCCTGACCCACCTTGAGGGCGGCTTCGACGGCATCGCTCACGCGGGCCGCCTCCACGGCGGACCAGCGGAATCGATCCTGGATCACCTGCAGGACATCGCCTCGCTTTTCATGGATGCGCGTGTAGCCTTGCGCGGACAGCAACGACTTGATTTCGCCTTCCGTGAAATTTTTCGGGATGGGCACCGGAAAAGTCAGCAGCAAGAGCGGATCGCCGTTCGCGCGGGAGAGGGCGCGCACCGACTCTTGTATGCTTGCCGGGGTGTCGCGCCGCACCGGCCGGCCGCAGCCGCGGCAATGCAGTACCGCCGCCCGCGCAAACAACAGCTTCAAGTGATCGTTGAGCTCGGTCATCGTGCCGACGGTGGAGCGCGAGGTTCGAACGGGGTTGGTCTGATCGATGGCGATCGCGGGCGGGATCCCCTCGATGCGGTCGACCTGCGGCTTGTCCATCCGATCCAGAAACTGCCGCGCATAGGGCGAAAAAGTTTCGACGTAGCGACGCTGGCCCTCGGCGTACAAAGTGTCGAATACCAGCGAGGACTTCCCGGAGCCGCTCACTCCCGTCACCACGATCAGTTCGTGGTGAGGAAGATCGAGGTCGAGGTTCTTGAGGTTGTTCTGGCGCGCGCCGCGGATGCGGATGACATCCGAGCGGGGCGGATCGAAGGGCGGCATGGCGCCAAGTTTACAGGAAACTTGGCGGTGACTCCGGCGGGGCTAACGGCCGCCGAACTGCTCCATCATGAGTCCCGTGCCGCCGCGAGTCACATGCGCCACGATGGCGGTGCGGCGATGGATCTTCGTCACCAAACCCAAGTTGATGGCGAAAGCGAGCTGCACTTGTTGACCCTTGCGCAGTCCGAGGTTTTCGGTTTCCACGAACACACCGTTCGCACTGAGGTTTTTAGCCTTGCAAATCCGACTCTTTCTTCCGGACATCACCACGTACACGGTCGTGCGTGCGCGGTGGCGTGTATGCAGGCGACGCTCCATCCGTACCAACCCTTCCATCTAATCGTTATGAAGCAGTCATTATGCACATCGCGAAGTCGTTAGCGAAGCGTTCAATTAGGGGCGGGGCGTTATGTCGTGCCTGCGGCGGGCCATCCTCGGGCGCTTTCGAAAATTATCCATATCACTCAATGGATTAGGTCAGGTCGAGAGGCTGCCCCGGCAATAGGCCTGCCAGGCGTCGCGGTACGCGGTTTCGATAGCGCGCGCGAAACGCGCCGCGTCCATGAGCGGGGACCTCTCGAGCCGCGCCCGCAGGTTGCGGCGCAAATCGGCGAGGCGCGGCAAGTCGCCGGCGATCATGGCGGCGGCGGCGACTACCCCCGAGTCGGACTCGGCGGCAAATTCGAGCAGCTCCAACTGATGGAGCTGGCTCAAGCCTCCGCGGCCGACACAGGTTTCGCCCACCCGCGTGATGGTGGGCACGCCCATCCACAGGGAATCGAGACTGGTGGTGTGGCCGTTGTAGGGAAAGGTATCGAGGCCGATGTCGATGTCGTGATAGGAGCGCAGGTACTCTGCGCGCTTTCGATAGGGAACGAAGCCGACCCGCGCCGCACCGATGCCCTGCGCAGCCAGCCGCCGCAACAATCCCGCGCGATGGGGGCCTTCCGGCGCCAACAGGCACAACCGGGAATTGGGGACCGCGCGCATCACCTCGCCCCACAGTTGCAATGTGGCCTCGGTCAATTTGCACGGATTGTTCAGGCAGCCGAAGGTTACATAGCCGCTTTCCGGGGCCGGCAGTGCATTGACCTGCGGCTGATCGGTCAGAGGGTCATAGCACCAGAATGAATCCGGCAGCCGGATGCTGCGTTCGCTGTAGTGGCTGTCGAAGCCCGGCGGATCTAGGCGTGGATCGGTGAGGCGGTAATCCATCGCGCCCATGCCGGTGGTCCCGGGATAGGCCAGCCAGGCAATCTGCACGGGCGCCGGTCGGCGAGCGAACAGCAACGGTCGGCCACCCGCCATGTGCATGGTGAGATCGACGAGGATGTCGATGCCGTCCTCGCGAACACTCAAGGCCAGCGCCTCATCGTCCAGAGGCCGCACAGGGCGCCATCGGTCGGCCATCCCCTGGATGCGCGCAGTGAGCTCATCGGGGCGCTCGACGCTGGAGTAGCAGAATATTTCGAAGGCGGCGTGATCGTGCCGGGAAAGCAGGGGGATGGTGAAGAACGATTGACAATGATCGCGAAAATCCGCGGAGACGTAACCGATGCGCAGACGGCGCGCGGGTGTGCGGTCGTTCGGGTGGCCGCGGCTCGCCGCATGCAGCTTGGCGGCGAAGCGGTCGTTCCACCGCCGGCATTCTTCGCGCACCGCGTCGGCCTGCAAAGACGCAAAGCTCAGCGCATACGCGAGGTTGCCGTGGGTCGCCGGGTTGCCCGGATCGAGTTCCACGGCCCTGCGGAAACAGCCGATCGCCGCATCGAGATCGCCTGAGTCTTTGAGCACGCTGCCCAAATTGTCATGCAGGGCGGAGTGCCGCGGGTTCACCTGCAATCCTCGCCGCAGCGTCGATTCGGCCTCCAGAGTGCGGCCCATGGTGCGCAGCAGGCAACCCCAATTGTTCAATGCGGTCGCATCGTCGGGCCGTGCTTCGACGGCCGAACGGTACGCCGCTTCGGCCAGCGTGAATTCGCCGAGTTCCTTGTGGACGTTGCCGAGATTGTTCAACGCGTCCGGGTAACGTGGGCGCAGCGCGAGCGCGCGGCCGTATTGGGCGGCGGCCTCGCGCAATCTGCCGAGGCCGTGCAGGGCGTTGCCGAGATTGAACCGCACCTCGGGAGAATCCGCTTGCAGCAGGACGGCGCCGCGAAGAACGGTTTCGGCGTCGGTAAAACTGCGTTGACGGCAGAGCGCGATGCCGAGATTGAGGGCGTGCGACAGCTTCGCGGGCTCAAGTTGCGCGGCGGTGTGCAGGTGCCGCACCGCCTCGTCGATTCGAGACGTTTCCTGCAGCGCAATCCCCAAGTTGCCGATGGCGCCCGCGTGGTCGGGCTTAAGCGCGACGGCGGATTCATAGGCGACGATCGCGCCGGCATGATCTCCGTGCGACTGCAGAGCCACCCCCAGCGCGAAGTGCGTGTCCGCCGAGCTCGGATCGGAGTGCAGGGCACGCCGATAAGCTGCGGCCGCCTCGGCGTGACGGCGCAGCGCTTGAAGTGTCTGGCCGAGGCCGAAATGGTGGCGCGGCTCTTCCGGCGCCAGCGCCGCGGCGTGCGCGATGAGAACGAGTGCGGCTTCCGGATGCCCGTCCTGTAGCTCCACGAGGCCGCCGCGAAACGCCGCGACGGCATGAGTCGGCATGGCGCACAGCACTTCCTGATACAGCCGACGCGCTTCGGCGAGATTGCCTGCGCGGTGGCGCGCGGTTGCGGTGTCGAGCAATTGATCGATGGCCGTGGTGGGCATGGTCGTCAACCGGCGGGCGTCAGATCGCCGAGCGCCTCGATCAGCGGCCGCAGGTGGGAATGCAAGCTGCGGCCGCGGCCGATGCTCGATCGGTAAATGGGTTGCCTCACTTGCGCGAAGCTGGCGGTGCCGACCTTGCGCGTCGTCTCGAAGAATCGCAGGCAGCCCTCGTGCCAGGAAAGCCCAAGAAAATCCAAAACCCGGCGCGTCTCGGCGCGCGGCTCCGCCACCAGTGTTTCGTAATCGATTTCCAGCAAGATCTCGCTCGGAAGAACGCCGCGCCAATGCGCCATCAGGGCATGATAGCCGCGATAGTAGCGCCCCAACTCGGCAAGATCGTAGGTGAACTCCCAATTCCCGACGAACAGCCTGCTGTAGGCGGAAAAGCAGGTATCGAGCGGATCGCGCCGGCAGTGGATGATCCGCGCACGCGGGAAAATTTGGTGGATCCGTCCAAGGTGCAGAAAATTCGCCAGATCCTTGTCGATGATGCGCTCGGCGTGCGCCGACAGGCGGTGCAGCCGCTGGTATGCCGCCTCGGCGATGGAGGAATCGACGTCGGGAGCCGCGGCGCCCGACTCGTCCGCAACGGCTCGCTCGAACAGGGATCGGAGCTGCAGCAGTTCTCCGCCGCCGTGCACCTGCGGATGCGATGCCAGGATCTGTTCGAGCAAGGTGGAGCCGGAACGCGGCATTCCCACCACGAATACCGGCAGTTCTGAGAGACGGACGCCGGTCGCGGGAGCTGCCGCGCCGACATCCGCAGGTCTGGCGGCGGTGGCAGCCATGCTCCCCAGCGCGGCGTCGATGTTGTAGTCGACCATCGCACGCTTCATCCGATTGGCGGCATGCCAGTGCGCAAACGCCGCATCCGCCTGGCCCGTCTCCATGAGGGCCTTGCCGAGGGCGAAATGCAGCAGCATTTGATCCCGGCTCGGGCAGTGCGCGCGGAGCAGTGCTTCCATGGCGGCGATGTCCGGGTCTCCCGGGGCGTGGGTCCGGGCGTTGGCCTTGTTGTACCAGGCATCCGCCAGAAACGGTTCGCGCAGCAGGGCTCGATCGAAAGCGTTGCAGGCTTCGCCGATGCGGCCGAGCTGAGTCAGCAGCACTCCCTTGTCCGATAGCGCGATGGCGCAGTTGGAGGCCGCCGCGGCGTCGAGTAGGGACAGTGCCTCGTCTTCCCGCCCCGCCAGTTGCTGGGCGAGCCCGTAGGCGCGCTGGAGGTCGGCGGATTCAAGGCCACGGGCCAGCGCGTCGCGGCACAGTGCCGCCGCCCCATCGTAGTCGTCGAGCAGCCGCAGCACATGCGCCTTCAGGGCCAGCCACTTGACGTCGTTGCTCCCAGTCTTCTCGAGAAGTTCGAGCCGCGCCAAGGCCGCAGCGTGACGTCCCAACTGCAGCTCGATGTCGACGCCTCGAAGCGCAAGCTCGAGCGAGTCGGGGCGCTGCGCCGCCGCCCGCTCGGCCTGCCGCAACGCATCCTCGTATCGGCCCGATTCCTGCAGCAAACGCGCAAAAAGATCGCGCGCCTCGGCATTCGCCGGCTCCGCGTCGAGCAGGGTTTCAAAGCGGGCGATGCCCGCTTGGGTGTCGCCGCGCCGGGCCAACCCCAGGGCAAGGCCGGCGCGCGCCCGCCAAAGACCTTCATCCAGCCGCAAAGCCCGTTCGAAACAGGCGCAGCTCTCCTCGAGCTTGCGCATTTCCAGCAGCAGGTCGCCCAACACCAACCACCCCAGGGGCAGGCCGGCATCCAGCGCGACCGCGCGCCGGGCGGCGTCCACGGCGGCCGCAAGATCGACGGGCTTGCAGCAAAGCTCGGCGTAGCTCAGCACATATAAGGCGGTGGTCTCGGGCGATTCGGCGGCGCGGCGCAGCAGCACGAGCGCCTCGGCGCTATCGCCGCAGCTATGGGCAATGAGGCCGGAGAGATGCAGGGCCGCGGCGTCGTCGGGAAAGCGCCGCAGGATGCCTCCGCACGATTCACGCGCCGCGGCGACGCGGCCCGAAGAGAAATCTTGGAGCGCCCGCCGCAGAGATTCCGCGGCCGGCGAGACAGTAACCATCACGGCTTCCGAAAAAGCGTTCGGCGGACAATATACCGCGCGGCAGGCTTAAGCGACGTCTTTGCGTCGAATCGCGAGTTGCTCGGGCGCTTCGATGCCCATTTTGATGCGCCGGCCGGTGCCGCCGAGCAGCGTGATCTGAATGGGGCCATTGGCGAACAACTGCGCCATGGTCATGCTCACGTCCACTCCGTCAGCGGGCTGGATCACGATCGATTCGTCGGCGCGGCGGCTCAATACCAACATGGTTCACGCCCGCGCCAGGGCGCGTAGCGCTCTTGCGAAGGTCTTTCCTTGCGGCCCGTAAGTCACCGGGGTTGAGCCTCTGAGAATGTCCATCAACTGCCGGATCTGGTTCTGGCGCACGTGGATGATGTAGCCGTTCACCTCGTTCGCGGTGCGGCAGCCTGCCATCAGCTCCATCAATGCGCGCCAGCGCTCGGCGACGCTGCTTCCGACACTGGCGGCGTCGGCATCGCCGTTGCGGGCGGAGACGCTGAGGTCGCTCTGCGCGCACAGAGCGCGGCGTTCGTTCTCGAGCTGTTCGATCATCCCGAGGAGTTGAGTTTTCTCCACCGTCTTC
>JBARBX010000350.1:0-7750 GCA_049793535.1 Steroidobacteraceae bacterium
TTCCACGTCAACGCCTGGTGCATTCCCTACGCCGCATTGGTCGGCGGGGCGAAGCTGGTGCTGCCGGGCCCGCGCCTGGACGGTGCCGCCTTGTACGAATTGATCGAAGCGGAGGGAGTCACCGTCAGCGCCGGCGTTCCCACGGTGTGGCTGGGTCTGGTGCAGCATCTCGAGCAGCACGGCCTGCGCTTCTCGACTCTGCGGCGACTGGTGTCGGGCGGCTCCGCATTGCCCCGCCCGTTAATCGCCACTTTGTCCGAACGCTACGCAATCGACGTGCGGCACGGCTGGGGAATGACCGAGACCGTCGCGGTGGCCACGCTGAGCTGCCTGGACGCGGAGCAGGAGACCCTGCCGCCGGCAGAACGGCACTCGGTCATCGCTTGCCAAGGAAAATCGGTATTCGGAGTGGAGATCAAAGTCGTGGACGAACAGGGCGCGACCCTGCCGCGCGACGGCAAATCGCAGGGCGAGTTGATGATACGCGGTCAGTGGATCGTGAGCGGCTACTACAAGATCGATTCCTCGCCGCTGCGGGATGGATGGTTTCCCACCGGCGACATCGCCACCATCAATGCGCTCGGCACGATGCAAATCAGAGATCGCGTCAAGGATCTCATCAAGACCGGCGGCGAGTGGATTAGCTCGATCGACCTGGAAAATACCGCCGTCGGCCATCCCGCCGTGGCGGCGGCGGCCGTCATCGGCGTGAAGCATGCGAAGTGGCAGGAAAGACCGTTGCTGTTCGTGGTACGCAAGCCGGGCCGGGATCTGCGGCGGGAGGAGATCCTGGAATTTCTGTCGCAGCGGGTCGCCCGGCTGTGCGTTCCGGACGAGGTCATATTCTTGGATTCGCTCCCCGTCGGCGGAACGGGCAAGGTGCAAAAAGCGGTGCTTCGGGAGAAGTACGGCGATGTATTCTCTTAAGCGGAAGGGGCCGTGGACATGTTGACGAAATATCTGCGCGGGATAGTTGCGTCGGGATTCATCGCCGTGTGCCTGACGACGGCACCCATGCCGGCGCGGGCGGCCGACGATCCACCGTCGGACGTCGGCGCGAAGATCTCGGCCGATGCCAAGTCCGCCGCCGCCGCCGTCAAGCGCGGCGCCAAGACCGTGGCGCAAAAGGCGAAACAAGGGGCCAAGCAGGTGGCGGCGTCGAGCAAGGAGATCGCTCACCACGTCGCCGCCGCGAGCAAGGAGGGAGCCCACAAGGTTGCGGACGCGGCCAAACGGGGAGCGGAGAAGACGCGTGCCGCGATCAAATCCGGCGGCACCGGCTCGGATCATAAGCCGCAGCCATGAATTGCACCGACGCAGGCAAGTCCCGCGCGGCGGAGACCGCGCGGCTCTAAGGTCGGCTACGCCAAGGCGTACAAGTACTCCACGAAGGACGCAATCGCCCCATCCATTCCCGACACCTTCGGATTGCTCGACTCGATCAGGTAGTACTCATCCGGGGCGTGCGCTCCCGTGCCGTGCCCCAGTCCAAAATGACCCGCCGGCAATTTCAGAGGGAGGTCCGTGAATACATAGCCCGGCCACGATCCCGCCGACCGCGGCCATAGCTGCGGATCCAGTCCGAGGTTGCGGTAGGTCGCGAGTTGGGTCTGAATCAGCTTGGTATCGGGATCGGTTTGCGTCGGGTCGTAACCGCCGCTCATATTGACTTCAATATCCGCGAAGCCGTGCTTCGCCAGGTGAGCCTTCAGTTTTGCCAAGGTGTCCGCGGCAGTCATGTCCGGCACCAATCGCATGTCGATCTTGGCCACCGCCCGGTGCGGCAGCACCGTCTTGCCGCCGGGCCCGGTGTAGCCGCCCACCAAGCCTTCGATGTTGATGGTCGGCTGCGATTCGAGCAGCATCAAGGAGTCGAGCCAATCCTTGTCGTGAACCCAGTGCTTCACGCCCAGCACTTGTTTCACGGTGGCCTCGGAGGTCTTCAGCGCGTGCTCCTTGATCATCGCGGCCTGTGCCGCCGTCAGAGGTTTGGCCTTGTCGAAAAAGCCCTCCACGGCCGGTGTGTGACCGTCCGCCTCGATCAGGGCGTTCAATGCCTGTACGAGGTGCCAGCTCGGCGAGTCCACTTGCGCCTCGAGGCTGGAATGCACGTCGCGCGCCGGCCCGCGGCCCCATTTCTCGCCGCTCGATATGAGCTCGAGCTCCACGACACCCTTGGCGCCCAGCGACACCTGCACGCCGCCGTCGCGATCCTGTGCCGCTTCCGGCATGAAAACGCCGGCACAGCGCTTAAGCTCGGCCATCACTTCCGGATTGAATATCACCTCGTGAAAATGCGGCGAGGCAATCTCCTCTTCGCCCTCGCATACCAGAACCAAGTTCACCGGCAATTTCTTGCCCGCCGCCTTGAATGCCAGCAACGCGCTCAAGAAGGAGTTCTCCGGACCCTTCTGATTCACGGCGCCGCGCCCCATGCACACCGTGCCGAGGCCCGGCTTTTCCACCAGGCGCGCCTCGAGCGGCGGCGAACTCCACTCCTCGGGCACGAACTGCTTCACGTCGTACATGAAGTAGATCCCGATCGTGGTGCGGGCTCCGGCATCGATCTTGCCGAATACTCCGGGCTTGCCGGTGGTGGGAATGAGCTTCACGCCTGTAAAGCCGGCGTCCTGGGCGAGCTTCGCCATGAATTCCGGCCCTTGCGGATAGTTGCGGTTCTCGGCGGCAATCGACGGCAGCGCAATCCAGTCCTGCAGCCGCTTCAGGTTCTCGGCATGCATCGCGGGAATCCGCCCCAATACGGCCTTCTTGTCCGCACTCTTCGCGGCCGCCGCGAGTACCGCCGCCGGAGCCGCGGCGAGCGCGAGACCCGACACTGTCGCCTGAACGAAATCCCGTCTGCTCAGATCGTCCGCCATGCGCTTCTCCCCTTCGTCGGCTGTAGTTGCGTGAATACTAGCAGCTTGGTCACCCTTGAACGACCGGCTGCAGATGGCTGCGGTAATGCCCGGCGCGCGCGGCATAGTTCGCGGCGACCTTGAGGAGATTCTGCCGCTCTTCGGCGGTGAGATCGCGCACCACTTTGGCGGGCGCCCCCAGAATCAGCGTGCCGTCGGCAAACACCTTGCGCTCGGTGATGACGGCGCCGGCGCCGACCAGACAGCCCTTGCCGATGACGGCGGCGTTCAGCACCACCGCCTGAATCCCTATCAGTGAGCCGTCGCCCACGGTGCAGCCGTGCAGCATGGCCTGATGGCCGACGGAAACGTCCGCTCCCACGTTGAGCGGAAAGCCGGGATCCGTGTGCAACACCGCCCCGTCCTGCACATTGCTGTTGCGGCCGATGCTGACGATCTCGTTGTCGCCGCGCAAGGTGGCGCCGAACCACACGCTGCTATGGTCGGCGAGAATGACTTTGCCGATGATCGAGGCGCTGGGCGCTATATAGGCGCTTGCGGCGATCGTCGGGGATGAATGCCCCAACCTGTACACAGCCATACTCCCTCCGTTGCTATCATCCACATTGAATGAATGAGATCCCAACACACAGGGCAGCGCGGCCGCAAGGCTGGTTCGCGGTCTTGGCGCGCCTATGGCTCTTGAGGCCGGTCTCATCGGCGCCGTCGGAAGGATCCGCGCGCGCCGCCCTGATCCTGGGCGCGGCATGGCTGGCGGCCTGGGCGGTCATCGACCGCTGGCAATCGCAGCCGGATCCGCAATTCATCACCGGCGGAATACCCCTGTTGGCTTGGTACACGCTGGAAATCCTCGGCCTGGCGGCGTTGCTGCAATCGGGGGCGCGCCCGGCGCCCAGGTACGGGCCGGCGCTCGCGCTGGCGATGGGTGCGGTGCCGTTGCCGCTGCTGTTCACGAGCGTGGTTGCACCCTATCTCGATCCGTCCCGGTTCTTGGTCGCGGCCGCCGCCGTGGGAATCTACACCCTGCTGTACTTGGCGCGCGGAATGCACGCCGTGACCGGCTATACCCAGCGCACGGCCGCCTGGACCGGCCTCCTGTTCATCCTGGCATTCGGCTGGTGCAGCGACGCCCTCGACGCCATCCCCGATATCTGGGCGCCCGCTGAAGCGCACACCGCCCAAGCGGGCGGCGATGCGGTCGACGCGGAGTCCATACTGTTCGGGCAGGAAGATCTCATCGATCGTTCGCTGGAGACGGTGGGACGGGCGCGCTCGGCGCAGCCACGGGCGTTCTTTGTCGGTTTCGCCGGCGTCGGCGAGGAGAAGGAATTCGCGCAGGAGATCGGCTTGGCGTCGCGGGTGTTGGGAGAGCGCTATGACATCGGCAACCGAAGCCTGTCGTTGATCAACGATCAACGCGACCTGGAGGGCGCGCCGCTCGCGACCGTATCGGGTTTGCGGTACACGCTGCGCGGGATGGCATCGCGCATGAATCTCGACCAGGACGTGCTGATCCTGGCGATTTCCTCGCATGGCTCCGAAGATCCGGCCATCGTGGTTTCCAACTCGCAGCTCCCCCTCGACGATCTGACCGACGAGGATCTCGCCGATGCCCTGCGTGAATCCGGCATCCGCTGGCGAGTCGTCATCATCTCGGCGTGCTATGCCGGCGCCTTCATCGAACGCCTGATCGACCCGCAGACCATCGTCATTACCGCGGCGGCCGCCGATCGCACCTCCTTCGGCTGCTCCACCGATCGCGATCTGACCTATTTCGGCGAGGCCTTCTACCGCGACGCCCTGCCGGGCGCGCGCTCCCTGCGCGAAGCCTTCGAGACCGCCAAAACGGCCATCGCCGCGCGGGAGCGCAGCGAACAGGTCACGCCGTCGGAGCCTCAGGCGTATTTCGGCGGGCAAATGGAGACAAAGCTCGCCACCATGGCCCCGGCTCAGCCCTGATTTCGCGTCGTTTGGCGGCGCGCAACGCGGGGGATGGGATACTACAATCGGAATTTGCCCGTATCGCGGAATATTCCCCGCGGCGGCCACCTGGCACAGAGAGCTTCCACCACGCCCATCAGATCATCCAGAGCCTGATACGGCTCGCGTGCACCCTGCGCGGGGACAGCAACGCCGCCCGAGGCGGCGAGCGGCGCTGGCGAATCGGGGGATGATTTTTGGTCACTCTGTGGCATTCAAAAGTTCTATCAGAAGCGGTTCGCGTTCGAATATACGGAAGTACTCTCGAATCTCGTCCATGTTCAGCGTAGCGCGGTTCGCCCGCATCAGCGAGCGAATATCCTCCAGATCCTGGGTCCGGCGGGGATCGTTCACCAAGCCCTGCAGCTTAAAGCCAATCAGCCCTTCCGCGCTGATAACTCGCAGGACTCCAAACAGGGTCGTGTGTTGCGCCGCATCGGCGAGCAGGCGGCGCGCAATCGGCCGGCTGGCGAACAGAAAATCAACTCTTTCATCGCCGCGAAGATAATTTGCGGCGTCGGCGCTGCGATGGGCGCAGCTATAGCCCAGATTGGTCAGCGCCGCATGGATCCGGTCGGCGGCATCGGCGTCTGTCAAAAGATCGACATCCTGCGTCGCACGAATCACCTTGTGAGACGCAAGCGCAAGTCCGCCTATTAACGCGTACCCGTCGCCCATCGCGTTCAGCGTCGCAATGACTTCCTCAATTTGCTTGCCGAGCCGCGACACGGAGGCCATGAGGGCTCACTTCTCGTCGTCGTAAATGATGATCGACAGCATCCGAATCGGTACCTTGTCCAAGGTCTCGGGGCCATGCGGCACGTCGCCGCGAAAACTCAGCGAATCGCCCGGCCCGAGCGGATAGCTGTGGCTGCCGTGGCGGTAAGTCAAAGAACCCGCGAGGAGGTAGATGAATTCGGTGCCGGGGTGCTGAAAACCCGGAAACACCTCGCTCTTGTCGGTGAGGGTCACGAGAAAGGGCTCGAATGATTTTCGCGGGCCACGTTGCGCGGCCAGTAGATGGTAGGTGTGGCCGCGTCGGGTTCCGCGCCGCACCACCTCGAGTCCCTGGCCCGCCGGCACCCGCTGTGCGCCTTCGTCGTCGCCGCCCAATTGCTGCAGCAATAGCGCCGGCCGCACGCCGAGCGCGCCCGCGAGCGCAACCAGGGTTTCCAGGCTGGGGGTGACGTGCCCGGTCTCCAGCCGGCTGAGCATTCCCGCGCTGATTCCGGCGGACGTCGCCACATCGGTCAGCGTCAAGTCCTGGCTCTCGCGCACGCGCCGCGCGACGGCGCCGAGCTGCCGGCCTACCTGGCCGGAGTTGATCGTCGATACCGAGCCTGGTTTCGGGTTTTTGGGTGAACGCGCCACGCGAGGCCTCTTTGTTATCCTAAAGCTCGCGCACGGAGTGCAGCTTCCATGCGCCCGCAAGTCAATTTACACTGCACGCAATAAATTTGCACTACAGTAACTGACATGCTATTTATTTCCGATGCTCGCGCACTCCCCCTGGCCGCCCCACGCTCCCAATCGGCGCGGCGGCCGCCTGGCGAGCGCCGTTCGATCGAGAATATGATACGAGTTCCTCGCCTCGGGGGGCGAGCCCTTCCCAAATAAACATCGATACAAAGCCAGAGGACTAAGAGCATGGCGCGCGACCCAAAACACGACATTCTGTTTCAGCCGATCAAAATCGGCCCCAAAACGCTGCGCAATCGGTTCTATCAGGTACCGCATTGCATCGGCGCCGGTTCCGACAAGCCGGGCTTCCAGGCGGCGCACCGCTCGCTGAAGGCTGAGGGAGGCTGGGCCGGAATCAACACCGAGTATTGTTCGATTCATCCCGAGTCGGACGACACGCACCGCTTGTCGGCACGCATCTGGGACGCCGGCGATGTGCGCAATCTGCGCGCCATGACCGATCACATCCATCATTTCGGCTCCCTCGCCGGCGTGGAACTTTGGTACGGTGCGTCGCATGCGCCCTGCATGGAGTCGCGCGCGACGCCGCGGGGCCCGAGCCAGTACGCCTCGGAATTCGAAACTCTTACCTACTGCAAGGAAATGGACTTGGACGACATTGCCCAGGTCCAGCAGTACTATGTGGACGCCGCACTGCGTTCCCGCGACGCCGGCTTCGACATCGTCTATGTGTACGGCGCGCATTCCTACTTGCCGCTGCAGTTTCTCTCGCCCTACTACAACAAGCGCAAGGACAAGTACGGCGGCTCGCTGGAAAATCGCGCGCGCTTCTGGCTCGAGACCTTGGAAAAGGTCCGGCGCGCCGTGGGCAACGACACGGCCATCGCCACCCGCTTCGCCGTCGATACGCTGTACGGCGACGCCGGCGTCGAGATCGAGAATGACGGCATGAAGTTCATTGCCCTGGCGGATCCTCTGGTCGATCTGTGGGACGTGGACGTGGGCGACATCGCCGAGTGGGGCGAGGACGCCGGGCCTTCCCGATTCTATCAACAGGGCCACCAGGTCCCCTGGACCCGTTTCGTCAAGCAAGTGGCCAAGAAACCCGTGCTCGGCGTCGGCCGTTTCACCGACCCGGAGAAGATGACCGAGATCGTCACCAAGGGCATCGCCGACATCATCGGCGCGGCGCGCCCCTCGATCTCCGATCCCTGGCTGCCGAAGAAGATCGAGGAAGGCCGCTACGACGACATCCGCGTCTGCATCGGCTGCAATGTATGCATTTCGCGCTGGGAGATCGGCGGCCCGCCGATGATTTGCACGCAGAACGCCACCGCCGGCGAAGAGTATCGCCGCGGCTGGCATCCGGAGAAATTCCCGAAGCGCGGCTCCGAGGACTCCATACTGGTGGTCGGCGCCGGGCCTTCGGGCTCCGAGTGCGCCCGAGTGCTGATGGAGCGCGGCTATAC
>JBARBX010000351.1:0-2653 GCA_049793535.1 Steroidobacteraceae bacterium
ACTTAGGTGTGGGTAACAGCGCGGGTAACTCGGTTTTCGGTCATTCAGTAATGCCGTAATTCATAGCCTTTCCGCGACATGTTCAATTCCCTCCCTGGCTCCAAAGCAGACGCCGATGACCCGCCGGAGTGGGTCGATTTGAATCTGTCCGCTAGAGGGGCGACAGGGGCCATAGACGTCGTGCGTGCCCAATTCAATTGCGCATAAACGCACCTACCACGACCAGTAGCGTCAGAAGAAGGAATGGCCAACGTGATGCCCTTGCCATTTGAATTGTTGCGACAACGGCTTTGGTAATATTCCCGGGTTTGCTCTGGCCAAGCTTCCCCCAGGGGCTGCCCCACAACGTGTACAGCAAGCATGGGACTCCAAAAAACAAGAGCCCTCGACCGCTGCATGCAACCCACTACCATACTTTGAAAAATCGATTGGCGTTCTGTGATGCTGCTTGCTTGGCCTTCTGATTCTCCTGTGCTTGTTGTGCTAGTAACGCTTGATGCTGTGCCAGCGCCTGATGGGCTTGAGCGGCGGCATTAGCGGCCTGGTTTTGTGCCTCGACAAGTTGCTGTTGCTGCGCGGCTAAGCGTGTATTTGCGGCCTCGAGCTGCGCTTGGAGTTGCGCCTTGGTCATAGCCGCGGTGCTCGCGGGCACCGGTTGAGCAACGGCGCTGGGAACGAAGAAATTCGCTAGTGCGGTCGCGCCCGTCGATACTGCGCCAGTAGACTTAGCAGCTACCCCGGCCGAGCCGGCGGCGACCGCAAAAATGATCAGTGAGTTAATTAGCCAGAAGCCGGCGGCCTGTAGATATCGTAGTTTCGCTGCCGCGATCACAAACCCGCCGAGTGCGAAGCTCAATAAGAGTGCCGCCCAGCGGGGTGCAACCTCCGGGAATTGGAAGCAAACTGCGTTCGATAAGAACATCACGAGCGCTCCGGCCATGCCGGGCGTCACCATGGATTTTGGGTTGAGGAAATCGTTCACGGTTTTCTCCTCTTCGGTTGGTCTGTTTCTCGCTCGCCTGTTGGGATCATCAGCCATATGCTGTTCGCCGCCTTCAAGTTGCGACTTGCGCCAAATCGGCCTTTAACTGCGCGATATCTACCCCCGCCGGAACAGCGCCACTCGGCGGGACAAGCGCGTAGGCTTCATCCACACACTCATCCCACCAGCCCCAAGTCGCTTGCTGAGTGTTTCCCCAGGTGAGTACGGTCACGCCAGTGGCGTCATATGCGACGGCATAGACGGCGTGACCGTCGTTGGTGAGCGGCCCCGGTGTCCACGGCTTGCGGGCGTCGAACTCCTCTTGCGCGTTCTGTTGAACTTGAAACCCGAGGTAAACGCCACCCAATAGCTGGATGGCCTGCTGTACGTGAACATGATTCTTGGGTTTGATACTGGCGAAGGCGGTGATTGCGTCTCCATCGACGGCGTTTGATTGCCAGTAATTGAGCACAGCGAGCTCGTCCAGGCCGGAGTCGACCCCGTTGGTCAAATGCATGTAGAGCTTAACCACGTCTGGTTTGGCGAGGATTTTCTTCTTGCCTACCAAGCCATTGAATACCGTGTCTGCGTGCGCCAACGCGGCGATGGTGCAGTCGCCGAGCGAATCGTTCGCGTCCATCGGAAATAACTTTGCCGGATCAGATACGTTTAGCTTTTTGTAAACCGTCGCGAGCACATCGTACGCAGGAGGGGGTGCGGCCAAGGTCGATTTGAGATAGTCCGAGAACCGCAATGTGCGGTAGTCGACTTTGGGTGGATGCTTGCCGAAGCGATATTTAGCCATGACAACACTCCTTGTTTGTGGGTCAGATGATGGCGGAATCCTAGGCGCTGCGATTAAGCTGCCTGCGTGCGAGACAGGGTTGAATGCCGATCCATTGGCGGCGACAGTGCAGTCATCATTTCATCCCTGAATTGATCAATCGGTCGGTTTTCTTCTAGCCCCGAAGCTATTCCTAAGCAATTTCCGGGTCAATAGGTCGGCGGGCTGGCGACCGAGTATTTTTCAAACTTGCTGTAGAGCAAGCGTTCAATACGTGTTGCGCCGCAAATCTGTTCTGCGCGACGAATACGCGGAGGTGTGAATGGCAGTGCGAGGAACTGGTGCGCAGCCGACCCGGGAGGAACGCTGCACAGGGATTGCGTGAATGAACGGAGATGCCTACAGTATCGCTAGGCGGACAACAACAAGCCATGGATAGGAGGCGACATGAACAGGGAATCGGCGCAAAGGTCGTTCGGGCTATTCATTTTGGTTTGGTGTGCTGTCGCGGAATTTTCGCTGGCGGCGGTGCCAACCACGGGACAGTCCACTCCTCCCGCCGCAGAAAGTAAACCTGTGGCGAACGCCAGCGCTTCGGCGACCGCCGGCAATCCCCCTCCATCCGCAGACGCAGCCGTCGAAGACGGTCTGCAGATAGTATCTCTGGCGGAATCGCCAGATACTGATTCTATCAGCGGGAAGCCAAGTCACATCCGGCTCAATGGGAAATTGTGGGTGGTGCTGAATCACTCCCTGCCTGAAGGCGCAACGAAGTACGCCCTGTTTCTCAATGACGAAGAGATCAAGGGCCTAGATCCCCCGGTTATAACAAGCTACCGGTCGCAGCCTGCGCTTCTCTTTATATTGAAGAGGGTTTCGTTGAATGA
>JBARBX010000352.1:0-11520 GCA_049793535.1 Steroidobacteraceae bacterium
TGCTGAATGTGTTCCTGCACATCGACCGCGTTCTCGCCCGCGATTTCAGCATTATGATCCAGAGCGTCGGCATGAGCAGCGCCAGCATCTTCATCTTGTCGCACAAGGATACCGTGCTCAGGGACTACAAACCCTTGATCGCCTTCATCCCGGTGTGCTTTGCGGGATTTTTGCTGGGCATGAAGCTGCTACAGCAGATGCATGTTTATCTGATCCAGGCATTTTTCCTGTGTCTGAGCGCCACCTTCGTGATTGCCTACTTCTTCAGCGACCATCGCGGCGCCTTCGGCCGCCTCGCCTTCAAGTCCAAAATGGATCATGCTTATCTGGGCCTCGTCCTGGTTTTGGGAGGCATGCTTTCCAGTCTGTTCGGCACCGGCGCCGACATCGTCCTCTACACCTTGTTGGTCACGCATTTTGCGATGACGGCAAAGGTCTCCACCCGAATGAGCATCGTGCTGCAGGCGGCCATCAGCATCTTGGGTTACGGCTACCGGGCCTTCTTCGATCATGGTTTGACCGACTACCAAATCAGGACCTGGCTGTGCGCCTACCCGGTGGTGCTGTTCATGGCGCCCTTTGGCGCACACACATTATCGCGCTTGCACGTGAACTGGATGTTGAAGGCGATCATCGTCATCAACATTTTTCAGCTACTGTATTTCAACCTCACCGACCCTTCCGCTGAAAAGCTCATCGCCTCGGCCGTCTTCACCGTCGTGCTCTCGGCCGTCTTCTACCTGGCGCTGCGGCACATGGCCGGAAAATCCGCCGCCGTGCAAGCATGAGAAGCCGCTCCCGATGTGCGCATTGGGCGTGCATCGGCGCTCTTTCGGCCGCCGTCCTCCAGCCGGCGTACGCGGCGCCGACCGCCGTTCCCGCACCCAGCGGCTACTCCGCCGTGGTGCGCGAGAGCGATGTCATGGTCCCGGCTCGCGACGGCGTACTGCTGGCCACGGACATTTACCGCCCCGCTCGCGGCACCACTCCCGCGGCCGAACGGTTGCCGGTGCTCCTGCATCGAACGCCGTACGACAAATCCGATGCCGCCGCCGTTGCCATTGCCGAGACACTCGCCAAACATGGCTATGTCGTGGTCCTGCAGGACACTCGCGGCAGGCATCATTCGCAGGGCACCTTCGTGAAGTATTATGACTTCGATGCCTACGACGGCTTCGACACCATCGAATGGGCCGCGCGCCTGCCATATGCCCTGCCCAAAGTCGGAATGTACGGAACCTCGTATGCGGCGCATACGCAGGCGGATGCGTCGAAGCTCAATCCTCCCCATTTGAAGACGCTGGTTCTGAACATGGGCGGCATGGCCAATGCCTGGGACCATTCCGTACGCTACGACGGCGCGTTCGAGATGGGGCGCCAGCTCACCTGGGCATGGTCGCAGGCGCTCGAGGATGCCAAGGACCCGATTGCCGCGGCCCTGCTGTCCAAGGAGAAGGTCACCGACTGGTATTCGGCCCTGCCGCTTCGCAAAGGCTTAAGTCCGCTCGCCATTGCCCCGAATTACGAAAGCTACTACCTGGATGAAGCCACGCAGTCCGACTACGACGCTCACTGGCAGACGCTGGGCATGCAATGGGAAAAGTACTACGGACAAACGGCCGACGTTCCGATGCTGCATGTGGGCGGCTGGTATGACATTTATCTACGCGGCACGATCGAGAATTTCCGCTCGCTCGCCGCCCTGAAGAAATCGCCGATGCGGCTGCTGATCGGCCCTTGGACCCATCACGGCAACACGGCCGACCATGCCGGCGACGTGGATTTTGGACCGCAGGCAGCCATCGCCGATTTCGACACGGCGTTTCATCTGGCGTGGTTCGACCATTATTTGAAGGGCTTGCGGACCGCCGCCGCAAACCAGGCGCCGGTGCATTACTTCTTAATGGGCACGGGTGACGGCCACCGCGACGAGAACGGCCGCTTGTACCATGGGGGAACTTGGGCCGACGCCGATCAATGGCCGCCCGCGTCGGCGCACCGCAGCGACTTCTACCTGCACGACGAGGGAGAACTCAACGACCACAAGCCGGTGAGCACCGAGGTCACGCACACGACTTATCGCTTCGACCCGAGCCATCCCGTGCCCACCATCGGCGGCGGAGTTTCCAAGCGGCTTCAGGATGGCGCGTACGATCAGCGCGAGCGGCCCGACATGCCGGGCTCGCGCGCACCGTATCTGCCGTTGCGCGCCCGCAGCGACGTGCTGGTATTCGAAACCGCACCGCTCGAGAGCGACGTCGCCGTGGCTGGGCCCGTTGAAGTGACCCTATTTGCATCCTCGACCGGCACCGACACCGACTTCACCGCAAAACTCGTCGATGTCTATCCGCCGAGCGCCGACTTTCCCCAGGGCTTCGACATGAATTTGACCGACGGGATCTTGAGGGCGAGCTACCGGGACCAGTCGCCGGTGCGTCGCCTTCTCGTGCCGGGGCAGGTCTACCGCCTGCTCATCCGCCCCTTCGATACGGCGAATGTATTCAAGAGGGGTCACCGCATTCGATTGGATATATCGAGCAGCAATTTTCCGCGATTCGACGTAAATCCCAACACCGGCGAGCCGCTGGGGAAGAATCGCCGCCAAATGGAAGTCGACAACACGGTGTATCACGAACCGCGGCGACCCTCCGCGGTTACGTTGTGGGTGGTACCGATCGATGCTGCACGACGCTAAGACACCGGGCGGTGAGTAAGGCGGAACCTTTACCTGCCGTCGAGTGTCTCTCACTCTCATGTGGACAGCCGTAGTACCCATGGGGTGATACCGACTCATGACCCTGCACGGGTCCGCGTCTTGATCATCAGCGAGAACCGCTTGCACCGCGATGGCCTCGCGATCCTGCTCGGCGGCTGCCCGTCGATTGCCGTGGTCGGCGCGCATGATTTGCAACACTCGATCTCAGCACTGCGCGGAATGACGCCCGACGTCGCGCTGCTGGATGCGCCGCTGCCGAACAATGCCGGCATCGTGTCGACATTGCGCTCCGTAGTTGCGCGATTGCGCATACTGGCGGTCGGAGTTCGCGAGACGGCCAGCGACGTGCTGGCCTGTGCGGCCGCCGGCATCGATGGCTACGTGCGAATCGAGGCATCGCTGCGTGACGCCGTGTCCGCCATCGAGAATGTGGTGCGAGGCGAGTTGATCTGCTCCCCCAAAGTGGTCGCATCACTCTATCAAAGCATCCGCGTCGATCGGGCTCCTCTCAATTCCGCGTTGACTGCCCGTGAGCTGCAAGTGGCGGAATTGATGAATCGAGGCCTCTCCAACAAGGAAATCGCCCGCCGATTGCAGCTACAGCCCTGCACGGCGAAAAATCATGTGCGCAACATTCTCGGCAAGTTGAATGTGCATCGCCGCGGACAGGCCGTCGCAAAGCTGCGCTCGCTCATCAGCGAGCAGTTCGCAGCCGCGGAATGAATGGTTGCCGGCGATTCATCAAGTCCAGGGGCTATTCGCACGCAACCGCAGGATTGCACCGAGCGGGTCGGACATCGCGCCCGCAGCCACACCTGGCCAGAACACCGGGCCCTGCGCGGGTGAGATTGGGACGCCTGCCAGGAATGGCTGATAGGACGGTGCGGCCGGCACCTGTTCCAGATCCGGCAATCCGGCGCCGATCCGGTTTGGATCCGCGTGCAGATAGGGTAACGCAGAGCTCCGAATGAGGTCGAACAAGAGCGCCACCCGCTGTTCGAGAGGGCGAGTGTAGCTGATGCTTTGCAATACCGGATGATTCGAGAGCAGCACGGCCGCGAATCCGGTGACGTGCGAGGCGGCCATGGAGGTGCCGTCCCACGCCGCATATCCGCCGCCCGGAACGCTGGAGATGATTGCGACACCCGGGGCGCACACGCCGACCTGCGGCCCCCAAGAGCTGAAATTCGCGGCGAACACGCCCGCGAATCCCACCGGCTGCGCAAGCGCACTCTGCGCATGCCGTGTATCCAGCGGACACTCGCCGAGCTTACCGACGGCCGCGACGGACAGCACACCGGGTACATTGCCCGGGAATTGCACCGACCCCCCCGAGTTGCCCGCCCCCACGATGCAGGCGATGCCGTTGAGCCTGGCCTCATTGATCTTCTGCGCCACCAGTTCAGAGTACCGCTGGCCGCTCACGCCGATTTGTACGAGGTCGAGGCGTCGCTCGATGCATTGATCCAGTGCCTCGATCAGATCGCTGAAATATCCTCCTGGAACGACTTTGAGCACATGCAGCTCGGCTCCGGGCGCGCAGCCGATCATCCCCGATGCGGAACCGGCAGTGCCGGCCACGATGCCGGCGCAATGAGTGCCGTAGCCGATCTCATCCGCGGTCCAGCTTTGGGCGTCCACGTCGCGAGTGAAGTCCACCCCCTGCGCGACCTGTCGAAGGCTGGGGTGCGAAGTGTCGCAGCCCGAGTCGATGAGCCCGATCTTGATGCCCGTGCCGCTCCAATCGGCTGAAATCCGGTCGAATCGCATCATGCGCTGGCCCCAACTGTGAGGACGCTCGCCTGGAAATTTCGCGGGAACCCTGCCCAGCGGGCTCAAGCGAATGGTGTTGATATTTCCAGCGTCGAGCAGCGGGTTTTGCACGTAGCGTTCCCAATGGTCCGATGCCGGGCGCACATACACGGCAAGGATGCCGGCGCCGTCGACGGAAAAGGTCTGTAAGGTGGCCAGCCCCGAGGAATCCGTTATGGCCTGGGCGGGAAAACCGGGACCGTAGAGATAGACTCCGGCGTTCGCCAGCGGCCGGTCGCCGTCGCCGAGGATTCGAAAGCGAATATCGCGCCGTGGGCGCGGAAACGGCAGGGCGCGCGCTCCGAGCTGCCACCCTATCGGTTCCGGCGCAGCCATATCGAAGTACCCGAGGCGCGCATCGACTTCGACGATGACATGCGGCGGTGCTCCTTGGCGCAAGGCCTCGCCGCGCTGCTCATCGATTCTCGCCACGATGATCTCGCTCGCGGGCGACCCGTTCGCCGCCGCAAGCGCCTGAGGGCCACGCGGCCTCAGGCGGCGCACGATTTCGACCCCATCCATGAGAGCCAATCTCTCGAGAAATGGGTCGGCTGAGCTTGCGTTGAGTCCCGGCAATGACCTTAGGCCGATCAGATAGCGCTGCTTCCTGCGCGCGACCGAGGCAGGAGGCTTCTCGTCGACCCCGGTGGACGATCCCGGTTTTTCGCCGGCGGCACGATCGCCACCGGATGACTGATCCTGGGCCGCCCCTGAGGCGGTTCGGCGTTGGGGTGCTTGCGCGATCTTACCGGTCTGATCGGAGTCGTCTCGTTTATCAGCCATGGGTCTTCTCCTGCCTCGGTCTTCAAGTTAACGATCGACTAGCATCTAATTCAGCGTCCCGATACCCCCAAAATTGGGCCCGAACGCTCCCGGCACGAACTGATTTGGGTAGGGGATACCGAACAAGCCTTGAGGCACTGGAATGGCCGCCAACTGAGCTAGCTGCTGAGCGACCCAGTAGTGGAATTGGGCGAGTTGATGCAGCGCCTGCTGAAGCGGAACCAGGTTCGGCTGCTGGCCCGTCAGTTGTTGAGCGAATTGCTGTGCGGCAAGCTGCAGTGCCAACTGAGGCGTCGCGCCGGGCGCAGTGAACTGCGGTGAGTACTGTTGCGGTGAGTAGTGTTGTAGCGGCGAGGTCTGCAGCCAGGTCGGGTTTTGCGGCACCATCCCTTGAAACGCGTTCGTGAAGGGCGGCGCCATGGTGTTTGGAATCGAGCCGGCCAACGCGAATGGATTGGTCGCGAACGGATTGACGTTTTGTGTGAGCGGGGACGTGTAAAGACTGTTGCTGTTGGGGTACATGATCTCAACCTCCTAAAATTGGTTTGCGCAACGACTATGAGTTCTCGTGATGCCGTTGAACATGACCCAAAGGGGCTGCGCGATTCGCCCACTCAGCCGGCGTGTTGGAATAGTCCGAAAGACTCATTGCGCGATTTTCAGCGAACTAAACCCGCGCAGGACTGTCTGCAGGCCATCCCAAACCGCGCGACAGTGCAAAGACTCGGGTGGAGGCTAAACCGCGGCCAACGCGTGCAGATGCATTACATAGGCCAAGGTCGCATCCGCCATGCCCTGCACCGAGGGGTTGCTCGACTCGATCACGTAGTATTCGTCGGGCGCATGCGCGCGGCTGCCGTGACCGGTGCCGAAGTGTCCGGCGGGTAGGCTGACTGGAGGTCCAGTAAAGATGCAGCCCGGCCAGGAGCCGGCGAGCCGCGGCGACAAACTAACCGGCAAACCGTCGTGCTTGTACACCGCGATCGATGCCTTGATCAGCGAGGAGTGTTCGTCGGTCTGAGTAGGGTCGTAGCCGCCGGTCACTTTTACTTCGATGTCGCCATAGCCGCGCTTGGCGAGGTGCGCCTTCAGCTTTGCTTCGGCCTCCGCCGCGGTCTGGTCGGGCACCAGCCGAAGATCGAGTTTGGCGGTCGCCTTCGACGGCAGTATGGTCTTGCCGCCCGGGCCCGTGTAGCCGGCATACATCCCTTCGATATTCACAGTGGGCTGCGAGGCCAGTCGTTCCAGCGCGTCGCGGTAGGATAGATCGCGCACCCAGTGCTGCACGCCCAAGAGCTTTTTCACGTCGGCCTCATTGGTACTGGCGACGTGTTCGGCAATGATCTCCTTCTGGCGAGCGGTCAACGGCTTCACATGTTCGAACCACCCGTCGATGGCCGGGTCGTTGCCGTCCTCCGACACCAGAGTCGAGAGTGCCTTCACCATGCGCCACACTGCGCTGTCCAACTCGGCCTTGTAGCTCGAGTGGATGTCGTCCTTGGCGCCGCGGCCCCATCGCTCCGTCGAGCAGACGAGCTCGACCTCGACCACGCCCTTGGCGCCGAGCGCCACCTCCACACCGCCCTGCGGGGATTGCGACGCGAACGGCATGAAAACCTCATGGCACTTCGACAGCGCCGCCAGGACCTCGGGCCGATGCACCACCTGCGAGAAATGCGGCGAGGCGATCTCTTCCTCGCCTTCGGCCACCAGCACGATATTGACCGGCGGCTTGCGGCCGGCCGCTTTGAGTGCGTGCAGCGCCGCCAGGAAAGTGGCCTCCGGCCCCTTTTGGTTGACGGCGCCCCGCCCGATCATCACCTTGCCGAACGGCGGCTTGTCGACGATGGCAGCCTCGAGCGGCGGCGAACTCCATTCCTTCGGATCGAATTGCTTGACGTCGTACATGAAGTACATGCCCACCGTGCGCTTTGCGCCGGCATCCAATGTCGCGAATACCCCCGGCTGCCCGTCGGTCGGCATCACCCTTGCGCTCTGAAAACCGGCCTCCTTCAGGAGGTCGATCATCATTTGAGCGCCCTCCTTCATGTTGCGATTCTCGGCCGCAATGGAGGGCAGCGCGATCCAGTTCTGCAGACGCTTGACGGCCTCGGGCCGCTGCTTCTCGATTGCGGCTTTCACGGCGGTAAGGTCGCCGCCGAACTCGCGGTCACCGGCACCGCCGCCAGCCGAGCGACCCAGGCGCGGCATCGCGAGGGTGGTGCCGGCGGCGGCGGCCATCAACAACAAACCGCGGCGATTCATTTGTTCGAACTTCCACTCGTACATACATACCTCCGGCTCAAGCGAGCGCGTACAAACACTCGACGAAGGAAGCGACCGCCCCGTCCAGTCCCTGAACTTTCGGATTGGTCGACTCGATCAAGTAGTACTCGTCCGGCGCATGCGCGCCGGTCCCATGGCCGAGACCGAACTGCGCCGCCGCCAGGCTCAACGGCGGGTTTGTGAACCGATATCCGGGCCAGGAGCCGGGACTGCGCGGCAGCACCTGGGGCGAGAGACCCAGCTTGTGGTAGGTCGCCAGCACGGCCTTGATGACTCTGCTGTCAGGATCGGTCTGTGTGGGGTCGTAGCCGCCACTCATGTTCACTTCGATGTCGGCAAAGCCGTGTTTCGCGAGGTGTGCCTTCAGCTTTGCGAGCGTATCGGCGGCTGTCATGTCCGGAACCAGCCGCATGTCGATCTTTGCGGTCGCCTTGTGCGGCAGCACGGTTTTGCCCCCGGGACCGGTGTAGCCCCCGACCAATCCTTCGATATTGATCGTCGGCTGCGAGTAGAGGCGCAGCAGAGACTCCTGCCAGTCGAGGTCGTACACCCAACGCCGTACGCCGAGCTCCTTCTTCACGACTTCTTCCGGTACAGCGGCGGCGTAGGTCAAGACCATGCGCTTCTGCGCCTCCGACAACGGCTTCGCCAGCTCGAAAAACCCTTCCACGGCAGGCCTATGACCGTCCTTCTCGACCAGCGTGTTGAGCGCCTGAATGAGATGCCACGAAGGCGAGTCCACCTGCGCCTCGAGGCTGGAGTGAATGTCCTTCTGCGGCCCGCGCCCCCATTTCTCGCCGCTGCAGACGAGCTCGAGTTCCACCACTCCCTTCGCACCCAGCTCCATTTCGATGCTGCCGTCGGGTTCCTGGCTCGCCTCGGGCAGCAAGATCCCGATGCATTTTTTCAGCTGCGCGAATACCTCGGGATTCATGACGATCTCACCGAAGTGCGGCGAGGCAATCTCTTCCTCGCCCTCGCAAACCAAAACGAGATTGACGGGCAGCTTTTTGCCGGCCGCCTTGAAGGCGAGGAGGGTGCTCAAGAAGGAATTCTGCGGGCCTTTCTGGTTGACGGCGCCGCGCCCCATGCAAACGGTACCCAGGCCCTCCTTCTCTACCAAGCGCCCCTCCAAGGGCGGTGAACTCCACTCCGCAGGCACGAACTGCTTCACGTCATACATGAAATAGACTGCCACGGTGGTTCGGGCACCCGAATCGAGGACGCCGAACACCCCGGATTTGCCGGCAGTCGGAATGAGCTTGACCCCCGTGAATCCAGCCTGCACGGCGAGCTGCGCCATATACTGCGGCCCCTGCGGATAGTTGAGGTTCTCCGCCGCGATCGAGGGCAGCGCGATCCACTCCTGCAGACGCTTGATATTCTCCGCGTGCATCTTCGGAATCTGCGCCAGCACCGCTGCCTTGTCGGCGTTGTCCTTGGAGGAGGCGGCGATCGCCGCCGCGGGAGCCGCGGCGAGCAAGACTCCCGAGGCGGTGCCGTGCAAGAACTCGCGGCGGTTCAGGCCGCCGTCCGCTGTATCAGTCATAACCATCCCCCTTCTTTGTTCAATTGAGAGCAAAATACTGCGGCTGGCGTCTCGACGTCAAACAATAACGGTGGCTCTCATGAACAGACTGGGGATGCGGATCGTTGCATCGACGATCCTGTGTGGAATTGCGGCGGCGACTTGCGGCGCGCCGTCCCGCGCCGCTGCCGGTGCGACGTCCTTCACGATCAGCTTTCCTACCTCTCGCAGCGCCTCGCCGCTCGACGGGCGGGTGATCCTGCTGCTGAGCCGGGACCTGACGCGTGAACCCCGTACTCATGTCTCTCCCGACGAACCTCTGGCGTTTCCCCATATCTTCGGAATGAACGTCGATGCCCTGGCCCCCGGCCAGGCCGTCGTGCTCGACGACTCCGCATTCGGCTGGCCGTCAGTCCGGCTGTCCAATGTTCCCTCGGGGGATTACCTTGTACAGGCCGTACTGAACCGCTACGAAACGTTTCACTTGAGCGACGGTCGAGTGCTCAAGCTGCCCCCCGACAAAGGCGAAGGCCAGCAGTGGGCGAGCAAGCCGGGAAACTTATACTCAACGCCCCTTCGCCTGCACATCGATCATGCGCACCCCGTGCGAACCGCGCTACTTCTCGATCAAGAAGTGCCGCCGATCGCGCCGAAGACCGATACGGAATTCGTCAAGCACGTGCGGATTCGCAGCGAACTGCTGTCGCGATTCTGGGGGCGGGACGTTTTCATCGGCGCGCACGTCTTGTTGCCGAAGGACTTCGCCGCGCACCCGGAGGCGCGGTTCCCTATCATGGTCTTCCACGGACACTACCCCGACGACATTTCGGAGTTTCGTACGACGCCTCCAGATCCCAATCTGAAGCCGGTGTATTCGAATCGCTTCCATCTCGCCGCATACAACATCATCGAGCAGCAGGAAGCGTACGCTTCCTATCAGAGGTGGATCTCGGCGGATTTTCCGCGCTTCCTCGTGGTCGAGATCGAACATGCGAACCCGTACTACGACGACAGCTATGCGGTGAACTCCGCGAATCTCGGACCCTATGGCGATGCCATCAATCAGGAATTGATTCCCGAGATCGAGCGGCGTTTTCGCGGCATCGGCGCCGGGTGGGCGCGCTTCACCTACGGCGGATCGACCGGCGGATGGGAAGCGCTGGCGACGCAGGTGTTCTACCCGGATATGTACAACGGCGCTTTTGCCGCTTGCCCCGACCCGATCGATTTTCGGGCGTACACCATTATCAACCTGTACCAAGACAAGAACGCGTACGCGCTGAAGGGCGAGGCGTTATCGGTGGAGCGTCCGGCCATTCGCAATTACCTGGGCGAAGTGTTCGCAACGCAACGAGATGCAAACTACATGGAACTGGCCCAGGGCGACCACAGCCGATCGGGAGGCCAATATGACATTTGGCAGGCCGTATTCGGCCCCGTGGGAAAAGACGGATATCCCCAGCCGATCTTCGACAAGCGCAGCGGCGATATCGATTCGAAGGTCGCCGCCTACTGGTACGAGCACTACGATCTGTCGCACATCATCGCGCGCGATTGGGCAAAGCTCGCGCCCAAGCTCACTGGAAAGATTCACATTTACGTGGGCACCGGCGACACCTACTACCTGACCGATTCAGTTTATTTCGCACAGGAGCGGCTCGAGGCGCTGAAGCCGGGCTACGGAGGCACCGTGGCTTACGGCGATCGCGCCGAGCATTGCTGGAACGGCGATCCAAAACTCCCCAACGCCTACTCCCGTCTGCATTATAACTATCAATATCTACCGACGATCCTCGAGCGCATCGCCGCATCGGCCCCACACGGCGCAGATCTCAAGAGTTGGCGGTACTGACGCAGCGAATCAGTTCCCGAACGGGTCGGCGAACGCTACACTGACCGCCTGCGCCCGTAGCTCAGCTGGATAGAGCACCTGGCTTCGAACCAGTCAAGTTCTGGTTCGAATCGGGCGAATTTTGTTTTTGGATCAGCGACTTGCTAAGTGAGGGTTAACGCCGCAAAGTGCGGAGTGGCCAAAGAGTGACCAGTTTAAAAAAATGCGCCCGTAGCTCAGCTGGATAGAGTACCGCGCTTCGAACGCGGGTGTCGGCGGTTCGAATCCGTCCGGGCGCACCATTTCTTTATAAATACTTTTCGGCTCTACGACGCGGAGCGATCGCTTGACGGCCTTGCCGTTCAACCCGGTACGCGGGCGGGAGATCGCATCGAAGATAAGCCGGTTCCTCCCAGAGCAGCATCGTTTTGACGGCAAGGTGTGGGCTCTATGGCGCGCTTGATACCTACGTGATGGGGGTTCTCCCCGATCGACGCTATGACGAGTCAGCGGAGATCATCGAAGACGATGAGAGCGTGACGGTGGGAGGTCGAAGGCCAGTAC
>JBARBX010000353.1:0-3192 GCA_049793535.1 Steroidobacteraceae bacterium
CGCCTATGCCGCTCTGATCGAGCGGCGCCGCGGCGGCTCGCCCATCGCATATCTCACGGGTGTCCGCGAATTCTGGTCGCTCAAGCTCGACGTCTCGCCGGCCGTGCTTGTGCCGCGGCCGGAGACCGAACTCACTGTCGAGCTGGCACTCGAGCTGCTGCCCCCGCGCCGAATCCCCGAAGGGGCTCCTTACTCCGTACTCGATTTGGGAACGGGCAGCGGCGCGATCGCCCTCGCCCTCGCCACCGAAAGGCCGTGGTGGCGGCTCACCGGAGTCGACATCTCGCCCGCGGCGCTTGCCGTGGCGGCCGGCAATTCGCGCAAATTGGGACTCGCGCATGTCGATTGGCGCCTAGGTGACTGGTACGAGCCGGTCGCCGGCAGCCGCTTCGACTTGATCGTCGCCAATCCGCCCTATGTCGCCGCCGCCGACCCCGCTCTCGAGGCACTGGCGGCGGAACCCGTCATTGCCCTCACGCCGGGATCCACCGGGCTCGAGGCCCTGTCCGCCATCGTGGGCGGGGCGGCAACGCACCTGCACCCCTCGAGCTGGCTGGTATTGGAGCACGGCGCCGACCAAGCGCCGGATGTTGCACAGTTGCTCGAGCGGCATGGCTTCTCAGGCATCCGCTCGCATTGCGATTTCTCTGGCAAACCCCGCGTCACGCTGGGAGCCGTCCACTCAACTCATCAGGAACCCTTATGATCCGTTTCGAAACCACCCTCGGCGATTTTACCGTCGAGCTGTTCGAGAAAGACGCGCCCCTGTCGGTGGCCAACTTCCTGAGCTACATCGACTCTGAGTTTTTCGACGGTACGATCTTCCACCGCATCGTGCCGGGTTTCGTTATCCAGGGCGGCGGCTTCACCGAAGACATGACGCAGAAGAAAACGCAGCCAGCGGTCAAGAACGAGGCCGACAACGGCCTGAAGAACACGCGCGGCTCGCTGTCCATGGCGCGCACCAGCGACATCAACAGCGCGACGTCGCAATTCTTCGTCAACTTGAAGGACAACGACTTTCTCGACCATTCACGCGGCAACTTCGGCTACGCGGTGTTTGCGCGGGTGACCGAAGGCATGGAGGTCATCGACAAGATCGCCGCGGTCGAGACCGGCCGCAAGCGCGGCTTCGACGACGTGCCCGTCGAGGCAGTCATCATGAAGAGCGTTCGGCGGCTGACTGCCTGACGCCGAAGCGTGGCGCAGAAGAGATCATTCCCCGCACGGCTGCTCCGCGCGCTCCTGGTCCTGCTTGCGGCCTGCATCGCAATGAGCGTTCTCTCGGTACTGTCGCTGCGCTGGATCGATCCGCCCTTTACGGCGTTCATGGCCGAAGCGCAAGTCGCGGCGTGGGCGGACCGCGACTCCAATTATTCGTTTCACCGTCGGTGGGTGGATTTGGATCGGATCTCGCCCAATCTGCCGCTGGCGGTCGTCGCCTCCGAGGATCAGAAATTTCCCGAGCACTGGGGCTTCGACGTGGCGGCCATCGAAAAGGCCTATGCGCTCAACCAGCACAGCCACAAGGTACGCGGCGCCAGCACCATCAGCCAGCAAGTGGCGAAGAACCTCTTCCTGTGGTCGGGACGCAGCTATTTTCGCAAGGGGCTCGAAGCCTACTTTACCGTCCTGATCGAGACCCTATGGCCCAAGCGGCGGATATTGGAAGTCTATTTGAACATCGCCGAGTTCGGCTACGGCACCTATGGAGCCGAAGCGGCGGCGGAGCGATTCTTCCACAAACCCGCCTCCCGGCTTACGCGCGCCGATGCCGCCGTGCTCGCCGCCGTATTGCCGAACCCACAGCGGTTTTCGGCGGCGGCGCCGTCGCGGTACGTTCAGCAGCGGCGCGAATGGATACTGGATCAGATGCAGGCGCTGGGCGGCCCGGAAATGCTGGAAGAAATCGACGCCTATCCGCGCCTGCATCACTGAGCCGCAATATCTCACCGAGGATGGCCGGGATTTCGAATATCGCGCGATTCTGAATGCGCGCCACGCCGGCGCGATACTCGTCCATGCGCGCGGTCAACGCCGATACGCCGTCGCGGACCGCGCGGAAGGAGTCCAGCACGATGCCTGCGCCACGCTCCTGCACCCAGTCGGTGTTGTACCGCTCCTGCGGCATGGTCCACGCATTGCGCACCACGATGACGGGCAGCCGTTGCTGAATGGCTTCGCTGATGCTGCCGGGGCCGGGCTTGCCGATGAAGAAATCGCTGAGCTGCATGAAGTAGCGAATTTGCGCCGTGAATCCGATGACGGCGCGCGGCGCGGTGCAGTCCATCGCGCGCAATTCATCCGCAAGGGTGGAGTTGTGGCCGCAGATCAGAATGAGCTGCGTGTCGTCCAGGCGCTTCGCGATGCTGCGCATGACCTTCGATCCATGACCGCCGAACATGACGATCCCCGTCGGTCGATCCGGATCGAGCTGCAACTTGATTCTCTCGGCACGGCGGTCGATGATCGAATCGCGGTAGAAATCCGGACGAATGATCATTCCGGAGGTCTCGTGAATGCGCGCCTCATCGTAGCCCGCGGCCCGGGCCTGCGCCGTCGCCGTCCCCGTGCCGCAAATCAAGTGCTGCGCCTGGTGCGGCTCGATCCAGAAATGCGGCGGCATGTCGGCGAAGTCGGTCAGAACAGTGACATAGGGGGCATTCGGCCGCGCCGCGAGCAGCGCCTGGTACATGGCGCGATTGAAATTCGGGACCAGCGACACCACGAGGTCGGGCTTGGTCCTCTCCCAATGACGCCGCAACTGCGCCGTCAAGGATCGGTGGCTCAAGCGAATGAGCGCCTGCAGCACCTTCAGCTCCTGACCCAGACCCAAAGTCCAGCCGCGGGCAAGCCGCGCGTTATAGTACTGTTCGGGCTTGAGGCCGGTGGTTTTGCCGAAAATATCCCTGGGATCGAGGACCTCGAAGAGGTTGACCAGGCGCACGCTCCACGGCAGGGCGAGTTCCTGGATGACGGAGTCGAGGGCGAGGGCCGCGGAGCGATGCCCGCCACCGGCGTTGAAATACACTAGATCGATCGACTTCATTGGCGGCGGTATTGTGCGGCCGAACTATGACCAATCCGTGAATTCGAGGTGACGCATGAGGCTTTCCCCGGTATTTCATGCCCTGTGGCTGACCGCCGCGGCTCAACTGGCGGCCGCGAGCCTGCTGCCGGCGAGTGCCGCCC
>JBARBX010000354.1:0-1811 GCA_049793535.1 Steroidobacteraceae bacterium
CGCCTCAGCGGGCGCGTCCGCGGCCGGTGATGCCGATGACGCAGAGAACACCGGGCGCTGCGCTGCGGCGGCGCCCCCTGCCGGCACTCCGCCGGCCGGCGGTGAAGCGGTCCCTGGAGGGGCGCTGGCACTACGAGAGCCCTCCCTGGCGTCCCGGTTTGCCCGCAGCGCCAGAATCAAGGTGTAGAGCACCGCGCCCAATCCGAGGAAGCCGAGGAGCTTATAGACTAGAAATCCCAGAATCGGCACCACGTACAGGACCAGCACCACCGCGCCGCCAAGCAGTACCGCCACGGCTGGATGATTGGCGGCATCCGCAGTCGATTTGCCGGTAATTCGGCCGCCCAGCCAGGCCAGCATGACCGCCTTGCCGAACAGGCTTACACAGATGAGCGCAAATACGACAAAGGGCACCGCCGCGATGCCGATCACCGTGATACACAACAACACCAGCAGCACCGGAGTGAGTAATGCGGCACTCAAGCCCGCGAGGACGGTGTGACCCGGCTGGGTCTCGAACGTGCGGACGCATCTAGAAAGACCCTCCCGAAACACCAGCGCCAGAACCACGTACAAGGCCAGGCAGGCGAACGCCAGTTCCCATGCCCAACCCAATCCGTGCGCGAAGGCCAACGGCCGCGCGTAGAGCAGGCAGTGCCGCACCCAGGCGTGCAGCCAGCCGAAACTGCCGAAGTCTCCGCCCAGAACGTTCTGGACGGAGCCATGGATGACGGCAGCCGGGTCGCGTCGCACGTTGCCGCCGACGACCACGGCATCGCCGCCGATTTCCGCATGCGGCCCCAAGTCCAAATCGCCGAGCACCGTGACGGTGTCGCCGTCGACCTTACCGTCGATGGTGGTGTTGCCGAGAACGGCGACGGCGCTGTCGCTCACCTGTCCGGTGACGCGGGTGTCGCCGAGAATCGAGACGACCTCGCCGGCGTTGCCGTTGCTGGTCGAGGAGCCGAGCACGGATACGACGGAGTCGGCCGTTGCTCCTTCCGCCAAAGTCGAATCCTGGCCGATATTGAACAGATCGTCGCCGTTTCTGCGGTGGCGATGTCCCCGATAATGCGCATTCCAGTCGTCGGAGTGCTCGGGCGTCTCCTCGGTGGAAGCCGGGGCCGCCGAGGCCGCGGTATCGGCCGCCTCAGGCGGTTCCGCCGCCATTGCCGCCGTGGCGGCGAGCAAGCTGACCAGCGCCAGCGTTGCCGCCGACACCAGCGTCAGAGATATGAATCGTCGCAGCATGAAGGTATTCATTGGATTGACATCACCTGCCATTGTGAGGCTGAAGGATGAGCGTGCGGTACACGGCAGCGCCCAGCCCGAATAAAAGTGCATACAGCGCCGCGCAGATGGAGATGCCTTCATAAACCCAGGACGGGGGCGACGTACGCGCCAGCAAGGCAAGCAGATTCCCCGCCGCCGCCGCCAGCACGCCCACATCGCGCGCCCACGTCAGGGGCAATAGGCGGGAATCGTGCAGCGAATGGACGCCCGCCACGGCGACCGCGCCCTCGAGGAACGCCAGCCAGACGAGACCGGCGCAGATCAGGAGGAATACCGCGCGCGCAAAGATGGGCCAGTGACCGAAGCTGCGCCGCCACCAGGGCAGCGCGGCGCGCCGTGCCAGCTCGTCCATTACCCGGGCTTCGAGCGTCGCGGGAGCTCGGCGCAGGGGCAGATCCCGCAGCGCCCGCGTGACCATCGCCCGGTCCAAATCGTCCGCAGACTCGTTCTGGTTCATATTAGTTTTCCAGGCTGCCGCCGGTGATGCCGTGGGATTCCAGCAGCGGCATCAGGGCCGC
>JBARBX010000355.1:0-3442 GCA_049793535.1 Steroidobacteraceae bacterium
CCATGACCTCGTCGAGCAGACACATGCGGCCATGATGGGGAATGTTTCGCGCTATCCAGCTATGGTCTAAGGGCATGGACATGGTTCGATCCGCACTTGCACCCCTGATACGTCGAGATACTCGAGAACCGCGCTGCCGCCGCGGCGCTGCGCGAGGAGGCGCAACAGCGGCAGCGATCGAGCCGCGGGGAACGAGGAGCGCAATGTCTCCAGAGCCGGGTCCGTCATTCGATCGTAGCTCAACTCGGCGAGCGCCGCGTCGAGTCTCGCGAGCGAGCCCGTGCGCGGCTCGGGCGTCAGCACCAGCGCGACCCCGAAGGCGTCGGGTATGGGGCGCTTGGCGTGCAAGGGTTCCGGATATTCCGAGTCGTAGGCGACCAGCAGCACGGGCGTTTCATCGACCACGACCTGAGTCAGGGCTTCCAGGAGGCCTGCGGTGAAGCTCGCGTCGAAGGCGCACAGCACCGTCGATTCGGCCATCGCACCCGTGCCGATGCTCCAGTATCCGGCGGCCGCGTTGTGCACGGAATTGGCGAAGCGCGTCGGCGATATCTCGCGGCCGGCGACCGACAGCGCGTGGCAGAGTTCATGGCAGTTGTGTCCGTCCCCGCCGGACGAGGAGAACACGCTGGCCAGAGTCGAGGGATCGAGGCCGGCGCTCGCCGCGGCCTCCGATGCCACGCCCAACGCCAGCCTGACGACGCGGCCCGTGCGCCGCCGCTCCGCGGCCGCCAACATGGTGGGCATCGGCAGCACCGCGGGGGCCGGTTGGTAAGGCTGCCGGCCCGTCAGCACGTCCTCGGCTTGCCGCCAATTCGAAAGTCCCGGCCCCAGTACTCCGAGGCCGCCGACGTAGGCGCATAAGCTCATGCCGCGCGGCCGAATACAAGGCTGCAATTGGTGCCGCCGAAGCCAAACGAATTGGACAGCACGCGCACGATCGGGGCGCGGCGATTGTCCCGGATGTAGTGCGCGGTGAGCGTGGGGTCGATCTCGGCGGTGTGCACGCCGCCCGGCATCAATCCGTGCTTGATGGCCAGCGCGCTGATGACGGCCTCGAGCGCGCCCGCCGCGCCCAAGGTATGTCCGGTCGCACCCTTGGTCGAACTGCAAGGCGTGGTCGGGCCGAATACGCTGGTCACCGCCTGGCTTTCGGAGCGGTCATTGCTCGGAGTGCCGGTGCCGTGGAGGTTGATGTAGTCGATCTCGCCGGGTTCGAGCGCCGCCGCCGCCAGCGCGGCGTGTATCGCGCGGCGCGCACCGAGACCTTCGGGATGCGGCGCCGACATATGGTAGGCATCGCTCGATTCGCCGATGCCGAGCAGCAGCACGCCGCCGCCGTCGCAGGTCTTGGGTACGCGCTCGAGAAGCGCGAACGCCGCGGCCTCGCCGATGGAGATGCCATCGCGCGCAATATCGAACGGGCGGCAGGGCGCCGACGACGAGAGCTGCAAGGAGTGAAAGCCGTACAGAGTGGTGAGGCACAGCGAATCCACGCCGCCCACCAGCGCCGCATCGATGAGTCCCGCCTCCAGCATGCGCCGCGCCGAGCCGAATGTCTTGGCACTGGACGCGCACGCACAGGATACCGCCACCGCCGGCCCGTGCAGCCGGCAACGCCGGCGAACATAGTCCGCGACGGAAAACGAATTGTGAGTGGTGCCGTACTCGAAGCTCGCCGGCAGTGCGCCGCTGACCGGATCCCGCTCGCGGTACGCCAGCTCCGTCTGGAGAATCCCCGCCGTGCTGGTTCCCAGGAACACTCCCACGCGCCGCCGGCCCCAGCGCTCCGCCGCCTGCTGCACGGCCTCGAAGAAACCGTCCTGATGCAGGGCCAGCTCGGCCAGACGGTTGTTGCGGCACTCGAACTTGCGAAATTCCTGCGGCAGCCGCACATCGTCGACGCCCGCAACTTCGCCGATGTGGGTCGCGATGTCCACGGTCTCGAAATCGCAGATCGAGAGGCCGCTGCGTTGCTCGAGCAGACTGTCAAGCGTCGCCGCCACCCCTGTGCCGATGCAGCTCGTCGCCGTGTAGGTCTTGAGCAGAAGCGGCTTCATCGGGGGATCGCCGAGCGCAAAGTGACGCACCGAAAGTTCTTCTCTTCCAGGGCGGCGAGCAGCCGCGGCAATACCTCCAGGATCACCGGCTGGCCGCTGCGGCTGCGCGCGGCGTTGCCGTCGTGCAGCAGCAGAATATCGCCGCCCCGCAGCGGATTCGCCAATCGCCGGTAGACTGCGTCGGAATCCGACCGGACGGTATCGAAGCCGCGGCGAGTCCAGCTCGCGAGCCGCAATTGCAGGCGCGTCAATATGGGCTCGAGAAATGGATTGCGAAGTCCCGCGGGCGCTCGAAAGAACTGCGGGGTGCTGCCGGTGACTCGCGAAATGCTGTCCTGCGCCTGTGAAATCTCGGCGCTCATGGCCGACGGGCCCATGACGGAGAAACTGTGCCGATGCCGCTGACTGTGATTCTCGATGTCGTGGCCGCAATCCACGATCTTGCGCGCGAGTTCCGGGTAGCGCTCGATTCGAGCGCCGACGCAAAAGAAGGTGGCGCGCGCCCGATGCTCGGCGAGCTGCGCCAACACCTGCGGCGTTACCTCGGGATCCGGACCATCGTCGACGGTAATGGCCACCGCCGCCGCCGCACCGCCGCTCGCCGGCAGGGTGACCCAGTTCGGACCCAGCAGCCGGCTTCGCGGGAAAAGTCCGGCCGCCGCCAATCCGACATGATTGATGACCACGGCTGAGAGCGCCCAGGGCCATACGCGCGGACGCAGGAGTACTGCCGCCGCCGCGCCCAGGTGCACACCGGCGGAGGCATATAAGAAGGGCGTGGGCGACCAACGCGGCGCGGTGTCCTTTTCGGTCATTTGACTCGCCAATCCAAGAAATTCTCCCAAAGCCGGCCCCAGGTGAGCCACTCGTGGCCGCCGTCGACGACATCGACCGAATCGGCGGGCAGCGTTGCCGCCAACAGCTCATGTGCCGCGGCAAATCGATCTCCCTTGCCGTAGCCCAAGTACAACGGCCGCGATGCGGCGCTGCGTGTCTTTATATAGCGCCATATTCGGCGCTCTTCGTCGGTTTCCGCAAGTTCGCCCGGTTGCCATGCCGCAAGCCCCGGCGCCCGCGCGATTTCGCCGGTCAACATGCGATTGCCGAGATAGGGAGCGAGCAGACACAGCCCGTCGAGCTCATCGGGATACGCAGCAGCGTAGCTCAGGGCAATGAGTCCGCCCAAGGATATTCCGCCGAGCCACAGGGAGACACCCGCCGCGCGCGCCGGCAACACCACTTCGTCCCTGAGTTTCCGCACCACACTGCGGTCGCCCACATGCGCCAATTCCAGGTCGAGGAACAAGAGATCCACAGCCGCGCGTCGGCGGCGCGCCGCCTCGGGAAAACCGAATGCCACGAAGTCCCGCGCAGCATGATAG
>JBARBX010000356.1:0-2111 GCA_049793535.1 Steroidobacteraceae bacterium
GGCTCAACCTGGGCTTCTTCTCGCGTTTCGAGCGCGGCCGGCCGTGGGTCCGCCTCAAGCTGGCCATGAGTCTCGATGCGCGCACTGCGCCCGCGGCCGGTGGCAGGCTGTGGATCAGCAGCGAGGCATCGCGTGCCGACGTGCAGGCGTTCAGGGCCCGCAGCGGCGCGGTACTCACGGGCGCGGGTACCGTGCGCATCGACGATCCGCGGCTCGATGTGAGATTGACCTACGGTCCCTGGATCAGGCAGCCGCTGCGGGTGCTGCTCGATCCCATGCTTGGCGTCGCGGCGGGTGCGAAGCTGTTTCACGGTGAGGGCGCATTGGTATTTGCCGCGCCGGACGCCCCGGAGCGTCGGCACCCTTCGGCGCGGATCGAACGGCTGCCCCGCGCCGTGGGCGGCCTGGATCTGCGCGCGGTCATGGCACGTCTGGGGGAACTCGAGATCAACGAATTGTGGGCCGAATGCGGGCCGCGCCTGGCGGGAAGTTTGCTTCAGGCGCAACTCGTCGACGAGCTGGTGCTGTATGTCGCGCCGATGTTGCTCGGCGCCGACGCCGCTCCCCTGATGCACTTGAGTGGGCTCGGTCCCCCGGGTTCTCTGCCGGCGTTCGAATTCCAAGATGTGCGGCGCATCGGCGCCGACCTGCGCCTGATCCTCACGCCGAAGAGGGCCCCATCATGTTCACCGGCATCATCGTTGCGACCGGCCGGGTGACCTGGTTCGCGCAGAAGGGCGGCGACTTGGAATTGGGTATCGACGCCGCGGCGCTCGACCTCTCGCGGGTCGCAATTGGCGACAGCATCAGCGTGCAGGGCGCCTGCCTCACGGTCACACGCATGGAAGGCAGCTCCTTCTATGCGGACGTGTCGCTCGAAACCCTGGCCAAAACCACCTTGGGTGGGCTCGCGGCGGGGTCGCGGGTCAACCTGGAGCCGAGTCTGCGCGCGGGGGATGCACTCGGCGGCCACTGGGTGAGCGGACATGTCGATGCGGTGGGCACGCTCAAGACACTCGTTCAAGATGCGCGTTCATGGCGCATGGCGTTCGAACTGCCGGCGGCCCTGATGCGCTTCGTGGCGACCAAGGGGTCGATTTGCGTCAACGGCGTGAGCCTGACCGTCAACACGGTCGAGGGCCACCGCTTCGACGTCAATGTCATTCCGCATACCCATGAAGTCACCACGCTCGGCGAGCTCAAGATCGACGACGGCGTCAACATCGAAATTGACGTGATTGCCCGCTACCTGGATCGGCTCATGTCGAAAACCGAAGAGTAAGAGACCAATGCCCACTTTCAATACCATCGACGAAATTCTCGAGGACCTGCGCCGCGGCAAGATGGCGGTGATCATGGACGACGAGGATCGCGAAAACGAAGGCGATCTGATCATGGCCGCGGACAGCGTCGGTCCGCAGGACGTGAACTTCATGGCCCGCTATGGGCGCGGCCTCATCTGCCTCACCCTGACGCGCGAGCGCTGCCGTCAGCTGCGCCTGCCGCTGATGGTGAGCGACACCGACAGTTCCCATCGCACCAACTTCACGCTGTCGATCGAGGCCGCCGAGGGCGTGACCACGGGAATATCCGCGCACGACCGCGCGCACACCATCAAGACCGCGGTCAGCCCGAATGCCAGACCTGAGGATTTGCGACAGCCCGGTCACGTATTTCCACTGATGGCCCAGCCCGGCGGCGTGTTGACCCGGGCCGGGCACACCGAGGCCGGCTGCGATCTGGCGCGGTTGGCGGGATTTTCACCGGCCGCCATGATCGTCGAGATCCTGAACGACGACGGCACCATGGCGCGGCGGCCGGACCTCGAGTTGTTCGCGAAATCGCACGGCCTGAAGATCGGCACCATCGCGGATCTCATCCGCTATCGGCTCAAGAACGAGCGCTCGGTGGAGCGGATCTACGAAGACACGGTGGAGACCGAATACGGCACATTCAAGCTGTTCTGCTATGAGGATCACGTCAACAAGACGGTGCACATCGGCCTGGTCAAGGGCGACTTGAATTCGACCCTGCCGCCCCTGGTGCGCGTACACATCAATGACTCGCTGCGCGACGTCGTCGGGGTGCGCAACGAACGGCTCGGTTGGCCG
>JBARBX010000357.1:0-7456 GCA_049793535.1 Steroidobacteraceae bacterium
GGCCTCACCCTCGATCATTGCAATGCGCACAAGCATTTTCACCTCCATCCCGTGGTCGGGCGATTGATGGCCTCCATCGGCAGCCGCTTCGGCCTGCGCGCGACGCGCATACCGCTCGAACCCGCGCGTCTCTTGCGGGCGGTCGAGCCGCAGACTTCGAGGCGGCCGGCGCTGCTGACGACCCCCTTTGCGCTGCTGCTGCGCCGGCGATTTCGTGCCGCCGGGCTGCTCGCACCCGACCGCATCTTCGGGATCCAATGGTCCGGTCAAATGACCGAGAGCCGTCTGTGCGGCCTCATCCGCCACCTGCCGGATGGCTTGAGCGAGATCTATCTTCATCCGGCCACCGGTCCCTTCGCGGGATCGGCCATGGGCTATCGCTATCGCGAAGAGTTCGAGGCGCTCATGGCTTCCGCCGTCGTGGCGGCGTGCCGCGATCCCGACCTCAAGCTCGGCGGCTTCGGCGATTTCCTCGACCCTCAATCGGTGCGCGCGGACGCGCCTCACGCCGTCATGCCCGCCGGCGGTTGGATGCCGTGAGCGAGACCGCATCGACGCTCACCGAGGGACCGATTCGCCTAGGGTCGGGTGCGCACAAGGATCTGTTCTGCCGCACCTTGCTCGATACCTTCAATCCCTACAAACCGGCGGTGATCGACTGGCCCGAGCTCGACGCCGGCGCGCGCGATCGATTGGTCAGCCTGCCCATCTGGGATATCGCCGTGCAGACCGAGGGGCGCGCCCGGCTGAACGTCGCCACCTACGCAGCCACCGCTCCCGATCCCCTGCTGCGCAAGGCGATCGAGCTGAACGCCTTCGAGGAAGGCCGCCACAAGCACGTGCTCTCCAATTTGGTCGCGGCCTATGGCATTGCGCTCGCGCCGGAGCCTGAATACGTCGTGCGGGGCGATCCGGAGTGGGCCTTCATGGTGACCGGATACAGCGAGTGCATCGACAGCTTCTTCGCATTCGGCCTGTTTGAGACCGCCAAGCGTTCCGGATTCTTTCCGGAAGCGCTGGTCGATACCTTCGAGCCGGTCATCCAGGAAGAGGCGCGCCACATTCTTTTCTTCGTCAACTGGGCGGCCTGGCACCGCCGCACCATGCCGCTGTGGCGGCGGCCCTTGTTCGAGCTGAAGGTGTTGGCGGTGTGGCTGTTCCTCATCTGGGAGCGCATCGGCATCGCCCGCAACGTGGGCAGCGGCGTGCAGGACAACAACTTCACCGTGACCGGGGCCAAGTCGGTCGGCGAGGACATCAACGTCGCCCAATTGATCGACCTGTGTCTCGCTGAGAATGCGCGGCGCATGGGTCTTTACGATCGGCGTCTGCTGCGTCCCTTCGCCGTTCCCGCATTGGCCGGCTTCGTGCGCCGGTTCATGCGCCCGCGCGGAACGTCCAAACAGGCTCCCTGAGCTCGATCGCGGCGTGAAAATCCGCATCGTCATCGTCGCGGCTCTCGGGCTCGCCCTCGCCCTTTATTTCGTCGCCTATGTCGGCTTGGGCGCCGTGTTCTCGGCCGCCGTTGCCGTCGGCTGGAGCGGTTTTGCAATCCTCTGCCTCTGCGCCGTGGGACTGTTCCCGCTGCTGGGCGCGGCATGGTGTGCCTTGCTGCCGCGCGCATCCTTCGCGGATTTGAAGGCCTTGGTGTGGGCGCGGATGGTTCGGGATGCTGCCACCGAGGTGCTGCCGTTTTCGCAGCTCGGCGGAATCGTGCTCGGAGCGCGCGCGGCGATCGTGCACGGCATTGCGCCGCCGCTCGCCTTCGGTTCGATGATCGTCGATGTGACCGCCGAATTCCTGGCGCAGATCGCCTACATCGCGCTCGGACTGCTGCTCATGAGTTCGGGCGCCACGCAATCCTCCATCGCGGCACCGCTGACCAGAATCTTCGTCGCCGGTTTGGTCTTGGCCGCGGTGGCCGGCGCACTGTTTCTGGCGTTGCAGCGCCATGGCCATGGCTTGACCCTGAAACTCGCCGGGCGTCTGCTGCCCCGCGCGGTGGCGACCGCCGCCGCAGTGGGCGACACGCTCGACTCGATCTACAGCTCCCCCGCACGCGTCGGACTTTCGGTAGCGCTGCATCTGGCCGGATGGACCGCCGCCGCCCTCGGAACCTTCATCGCCTTTCGGCTGATGGGCGCACAGGTCGGCTTTGGCTCGGTGATGGCCATCGAAAGCCTGATTTGCGCGGCGCGCAGCGCCGCCGCGTTTGTCCCCAACGCGCTCGGAGTACAGGAAGCCGCCTACGCGGTGCTCTCGCCGTTGTTCGGTGTCGCGGCGGACATCGGCCTGGCCGTGTCGCTGCTGCGGAGGGCGCGCGATATCGCGGTCGGCGTGCCCATATTGCTGGTATGGCAGGCGGTCGAAGGCCGGCGCGCGCTTAGGCTGGGCCCCGGCGACGGCATCGGCTAGGTCAGCATGCCGCGCTCGCGAAACCAGCGCAGCGCATCTTCGAAGGCCTGAAGCGGCGGCCGCCAACGGTATCCCAATTCGGCGACGGCTTTGGCGCTGGAGAAGAACATGCGCTTGCGCGACATGCGCACGCCCTCGAGAGTCACCCGGCCGCTGTGGCCTGTCACCCGCGCGAACGCTTCGGCAAGGTACGCGACGGGAAGCACCGCGGCGTACGGCAGACGGATGCTCGGGGGCCTGCGGCCGACGAGCCGCGCGATTTCCCGCAGAATGGTTTGCAGCGTCATATCCTCGCCGCCGAGGATGTAGCGCTCGCCCGGCCGGCCGCGCTCGAACGCGAGCAAGTGTCCTGCGGCGACGTCGTCCACGTGCACAATGTTGAGTCCCGTATCCACGTACGCGGGCATTCGTCCCGCGGCGGCGTCCAGAACCAGTTGTCCCGTCGGTGTCGGCTTGATGTCGCCCGGCCCCACCGGGGTCGATGGATTGACGATGACCACGGGCAGTCCCTCCCGGGCCGCCTCGCGAGCCACCTCTTCGGCAAGAAACTTCGAACGCTTGTAATGTCCGATCATATTGCTCAACGCGACCGAGGTGCGTTCCTCGCCGGGCGAGCCGTCCGCCGGTATTCCAATGGTCCCAACGCTGCTGGTATAGACGATTCTCGTCACGCGGGCCGTGCGGGCCGCGCTCAAGATGTTGCGGGTGCCGTCCACGTTGGTGCGGTATAGCTGCTCGGGATGTGGTGCGCCCAGTCGATAGTCCGCCGCGGCATGGAACAATGCTTCGCAATCTTCGAGCGCGCGCTCGAGCGAGTTTGGGTCGGCAAGGTCCCCTTCGACGAGGTCCACCGCCAGCGACTGAAGATTGCTGCGGTCCGACCCGGCCCGAACCAGAACTCGGACCTGCCAGCCGGCGGCGGCGAGAGCTCGAGCAACGGCGGCACCGACGAACCCGGTCGCGCCGGTGACCAGCGCCTTCATGCGATGTGCCCGTCGCGCACTACGGCCGAGAGAGAGCGGGTCGCCGCTCGATAGCGCCGCGCCAGGCGAATCACCCCGGCGATGTCTCGAGGCGCGCCAGCGAGTCCGCACACCAGCCGCAGGACGCTCAAGTGTCCGCCACGACTCGCCGCCAACACAGCTTGCGGCAGTACGTCGGTGGCGCCGTCAACGACCACCCGCACGGCCATGAACGGTAGCTGATGAGCCGCGGCGACTTGCGCCACACTGACGCTTTCCATGTCGACCGCCACGGCGCCGGTGTCGCGAAAGGCCGCCGCCTTGAGCTCAGCCGTATCGATCGGCAGCGCGCTCGTGAGCAACGTTCCGGACGCGAACGGCTGCATTTCGGCCACCGCAAGGCTCAACTTCCGGCGCCACTCCGCCGACGTCGGGAATCGCGCTCCGTCGCGGGAGACGACTTCGTCGGGCAACACGACCGTACCTGGGCGCAATTGTGGATCGAGACCGCCCGCCAGGCCGAAACTCATCAAGGCCGAGGCGCCGGCCCGCACGAGTTGGCGGGCAGCAGCCGCGGCCAGATCACCGCCCATGCCGCTCACCGCGAGCAATGCCCCGTCGCCGACGGTTGCCAAGCCATCCTGCCGCCGCACCGCTACTCCCAAGGTGCGCGCCTCCGCCTCGAGTGCGGCGACAACGCCCAGGAGCCCGGCTCCCGGACCAATCAATGAGCGATTCCGCGGCGCGTCAGAGTGCGGAAGGCGGCCAGCGCCCAAAGCGGGAAGTAGGCGGAATAGCCGTGATATCGCAGATAGAACACCCGCGGGAAACCCGGCGCGGTGAAACTCGGGTCGTTCCACAGCCCGTCCGTCGCCTGCGCGCGCATCAGAAACTCGGCCCCGCGACGCGCCGCGTCGGACGGGGCTTCGCCGGCCGCCAGCAATCCCAGCAACGCCCAGGCGCTCTGAAAGGCGGTGCTGGGTGATTGTACGGAGCTTGAGTTCGCGTAAGTGTCGTTGCTTTCACCCCAGCCGCCATCGGCATTTTGCCGCTGCTTCAACCAATCGGCGGCGCGCCGCACGGCCGGATCGTCGGCGCCGATATGTGCTTGGGCAAATGCGGTCAGCACCGACCATGTGCCGTAGATGTAGTTGGTGCCCCAGCGGCCGAACCAGGAGCCATCGGGTTCCTGTTGCCGGCGCAAGTAGGCCGCGGCGCGATCCAGGGCCTCCTGGTCCTGCGGTCGGCCGACGCGCGCGAGGACCGTCACGACCCGCGCGGTGACGTCGCTCGTGGGCGGATCCAAAAGCGCACCATGGTCGGCAAACGGAATCATGTTGAGGTGGTAATGCGTGTTGTCCGCGTCGAAGGCCGCGAAGCCGCCGTCCTTGCTTTGCATTCCGACCAGCCAGTCGAGCGCCCGGCGCACGCTCTCGGCGTAACGCGCGGGTTCCTGCGCCTGATGCATGGCCCACGCCACCACGGCCGTGTCGTCGAGGTCCGGGTAGTGGCCGTTCGCGAATTGGAATGCCCAGCCGCCGCCGGCAAGCGTGGGGCGGCTGACCCGCCAGTCGCCGGGCTCGTCGAGCAGTTGCCGGGCTTTGAGCCAATCGAGCGCACGTATCGACGCGTCCGAGGAGACGGCATCGCCGCTCTCTTGAATCGCCAGAGCCGCGAGCGCGGTGTCCCACACGGGCGAGACGCACGGCTGACAGTAGGCACTCGCGGGACCGATGACGAGCAGCTTCTGCAACGCGCGTTTTGCCGTCAGGCGCCGAGGATCGTCCTGCGGGTAGCCCAGAATCACCATGGCTTCGAGGGCGTTGACCATGGCCGGAAAGATGGCGCCGAGGCCGTCTTCGCCGTTGAGCCGCTCGAGCATCCAGCTCTCGGCGAGCCGCGTGGCGCGTGCGCGCGTGCGCGCCGGAATCAAGGGATCGATCAAGCGTCCCAGCCGATCGGCGGCGAGGAATACCTTGGCGAGCCACCCTTTGCGCCGCAGGTAGCCGCGCTCCTGCTCGGGCGGTGTCGTGAACAGCTCGCGAATGTGCACAGCGCGCGGATTTCTGGCGACCGGCTTGCGTGTACACAAAATGAACAGCGGCACCATGACTGTGCGCGACCAATAGGCCACCTTGTCCAAATGGAACGGGAACCATTTCGGCAACAGCATGATCTCGACGGGAATGTAGGGCACCCCGCGCCAGGGGAGCTGGCCGAACAGGGCCAGCGCAATCCGCGTGAACACATTGGCCCGCGCGGCGCCGCCGCGATTCAAGATGGCGGCGCGTGCCCGCACCATGTGCGGCGCGTCGGGACGGTCGCCGGACAGCTTCAAGGCATAGTAGGCCTTGACCGAGCAGCTCAGATTGAAGTCGCCGCCGTGATAGAGCGGCCAGCCGCCGTGCTCGGCTTGGGCCGAGCGCAGATAACGGCAGATCTTCGCCTCCAGCGCGGCATCGATCTCGTCCAGGAAGTGCATCATCATGATGTACTCGGCCGGAATCGTGCAGTCCGCTTCGAGCTCGAACACCCAGTGGCCTTGGGCGTCCTGCCGTGCGATGAGCGCGTCGCGTGCCGCGGCGACGGCGCGATCCAGCGGCGTATCCGTCACACGCCGCAGCGTGTGCGACACGATGTCGCGCGCGTCGGACGATGGCGGTACCGGGTAGGTACCCGGCTTCGGTGCGATACGGCTCACGATCCTGAGTTCCCGTAGGAGCGGCGCAGCTCGCGCTCCACTTCACCCGCCGGCTCTTCGGGCGTCGCCGCCGCCGCACGCTCGCTCCTCGAGTCGGCGAGGCGCGCGCGCGGCAGGCCTCTCGCCGCCAGCGCGAACAGGCGCCGCAGCATCCAGTCGCTGCGTCCCGCCACCTTCGTCAACAGGCGCGTCAAGGCGACCGCCGAGCGCTTGATCTTCACCTGGGTGCCCGCCGTGAATTGCGGATTCTGCTCGATCTTGCGCAAGGTCAAGACCGCGAGCCCGATGGCCCATAGGCAGAAGCGGCGGATACCGGTCTCATTGCCGGGAATCAGCAAGGTATAGTCGAGCGCATTCTTGAGATGCGCGTGCGCGGTGCCGAGAAGTTCGCGAAACCCGGCGCCGAAGCGCGGGTCGTGGGGATCGCTCGACAATTGGCCGAGATCGACTCCGTGGCGGGCGAACACATCCTGCGGCAGCCAGCAGGCGCCGCGGCTGCGGTCTTCCCACACATCCTTGAGAATATTCGTCATCTGCAGACCTTGTGCGAAGGACGCGGCCAGGGCGGACAGCGCGGGCCGATGACGGGCAATGTCGGGCGAATGGTCGCAAAACAGATCCGTCAGCATCTCGCCGACGACGCCGGCAACGTAGTAGCAATAGTCGTCCAGGTCGCTCGATTGGGGCAGGCCCTGGAGGCTCGCGGTAAACTGAAAGCGCGGCATGCCCGAGCACATGAGTTCGACGCAGCGCCGTATGGCGGCCCGCTGCGGTTCATTGAGCCTTCCTAACACCCGGATGACCCGCTCCAGGTTGCTCACCAGATCGCGCTCCGTGGCCAGCGTGCGGCTCGACAGCCGCCGTTCGATTTCCTGGGCCAGAGCAGCAGGGTCGCCCTGACCCGACAGGACGGCGCTGAATCGTTGTAAAAATGACAAAGTCTCGGGGGGCGAGAGTGCCGGCTCGTCCTCGATGGTATCGGCGATCCGGCAGAGCAAGTAGGCGCAGGTCACCGCCGTACGCAACCCTTCCGGCAATTGAGGGATGGTCAGCGCAAAAGTGCGCGAGACGTGCGGGAGAATCTGGTCTTGATAGACTTCATCGACACTGACGGAATCCATGCGGGCAGTATCTCGGAAACCGCGAAGGATAGCATCATGTCAGCGGCACGCGGGTGCTGCAAATTTACAACAAGGGGTACTGCCGTTGCCACTCTCGTGCCCCGGCAGTATAAACTGCCGCTGATGAGCGCCACGCCCGACACCTATCCGCTGCTTGAGTCCATTGGTTCACCCGCGGATCTGCGCCGACTGCCGGCCACCCGGCTGGTGGAGCTGGCGGAGCAGCTTCGACAGTTCCTGATCCACAGCGTCAGTAC
>JBARBX010000358.1:0-4656 GCA_049793535.1 Steroidobacteraceae bacterium
CATATGGGCACGGATTATGCGGCTCCGACCGGCACTCCCGTGCACGCGGCGGGTGACGGGCGAGTCGCCTTTGCGGGCCGGCGCGGCGGCTATGGCAACGCACTGATCCTCGCCCACAGCAACAGCATCTCGACCCTGTACGGTCATATGTCGCGGTTCGCCAAGCACATTCGGGTCGGGACCCGCGTTCAACAGGGCGACGTCATCGGCTACGTGGGCATGACCGGCCTCGCGACGGGTCCGCACCTGCACTACGAGTATCTCGTCAACGGCGTGCACAAGAATCCCCAAACGGTGCAGTTGGCGGGCGCCGAGCCGTTGCGGGCGGCGGTCCTGGTGAAATTCCGCAGCGAGGTGGCTCCGCTGCTGGCCGATTTGCCGCCGGCGCAATCCGCCGCCGTCGATACCGTCACGGCCACCGCTGGCCCAGTCACCGCTGGCCCAGTCACCGTCGGGCCAGTCACCGTCGGGCCGCTCATCATCGGACCGTTCGCCGCGAAGCCGCTGGCCGGCGATGCGCCGGCGTACGATGTGTTCAGTTTCTCTCCCATGATGGGCGATTCGAGAACTTTTTACGGCGATTTTCGACCGCAATTCGCGATCAACTGATCGAGCCACAATGGCCCTGCATCTCGATGCTGCCGCATGAACGATATCGACCTGCAAGTACCGCAGCTCTACGTCAATCGCGAGCTCTCGTTCCTGGAGTTCAACCAGCGGGTCTTGGATCAGGCCAAGGACAGCCGCATTCCGCTGCTCGAGCGGGTGCGCTTTCTGTGCATCTCCTGCGCCAATCTGGATGAGTTCTTCGAGATCCGCGTCGCCAGCCTGAAGGAGCTTATGGAGGCGGGCGCCGTGCAGGGCGGGCCGGACGGGCTGCCGGTTCCGGATCAACTGAAGGCGATACGCACCCGCGCTGTGCGTCTGGTCGACGAACAGTATGAGCTGCTGAACGATGTTCTCATGCCCGAACTTGCGCGCAACGGCGTGGTGTTCGTGTCGCCCGAAACATGGACCCCCGCGCAGGCCGCGTGGCTCGCCGATTATTTCAGCCGCGAGGTGGAACCGGTGTTGAGTCCGCTGGCGCTCGACCCGGCGCGCCCATTCCCGAAAATACTCAACAAGAGTTTGAATTTCGCCATCGTCGTCGAAGGCGAGGATGGATTCGGCCGCAACAGCGGACTCGCGGTGGTACAGGCGCCGCGTTCCTTGCCGCGCCTGGTCAAGCTGCCCGACGAGCTCGGCAGCCGCAACTTCGTGTTCCTGGGAACAATCGTCGAGGCCTTCGTTTCCAAGCTGTTCGCCGGGATGAACATGCGCGGCTGCTACCAATTTCGGGTCACGCGCAACAGCGACCTGTTCGTCGAGCAGGAGGAGGTGGACGATCTGCTGCGCGCGGTCGAGGGCGAACTCGCCTCGCGCCGCTTCGGCGATGCGGTGCGGCTGGAAACCGCCCACGACTGTCCGGAGGAAATCCTCAAATTTTTGCTGGGTCAGTTCGGTCTCACCGCAGATGACCTGTACAAGGTATCGGGACAGGTGAACCTGAATCGCCTGATGGCCGTGTACGATTTGGTGGACCGCACGGAACTCAAGTACACCCCGTTCGCGCCGAGCATTCCTGAACGCCTGCGCATGGGCAACGATTTGTTCTCCACGCTGCGCGCCGGGGACGTGCTGCTGCAGCATCCGTTCCAGGGGTTCGGCCCCGTCGCCGATTTCATCAAACAGGCGGCGAGCGATCCGTCCGTGCTTGCCATCAAGCAGACCCTGTATCGGGCCGGCAGCGATTCGACCATCGTCGATGCGCTCACCGAGGCCGCGCAGGCTGGCAAGGACGTCACCGTCATCATCGAACTGCGGGCGCGCTTCGATGAAGAGGCGAACATCGACATCGCGACCAAGCTGCAGGAAGCCGGCGCCCACGTGATGTACGGCGTGTTCGGCTTCAAGACGCACGCGAAGCTCGTCATGGTGGTGCGGCGCGAGGACAAGGGCCTGCGGCGCTACTGTCACCTGGGCACGGGCAACTATCACGCCAAGACCGCCCGGCTGTACACCGATTACGGCCTGCTGACGACCGACGAGGCGATCGGCGAGGCCGTGCACGAAATTTTCCTGCAGTTGAGCGGACTCACCCGCGTTCCTCGGTTGCGCAAGCTCCTGCATGCGCCGTTCAGCCTGCATCAGGCGCTGCTCGGCAGGATCGAGCGGGAAATCGCGCATGCGAGCGCGGGTAGATCCGCGCGCATCATCGCCAAGCTGAATGCGCTCACCGAACCCACCATCATCCAGGCGCTGTATCGCGCCTCGCGCGCCGGCGTGAACATCGATCTCATCGTGCGCGGCGTGTGCTGCTTGCGGCCCGGGGTACCGGGCGTCTCGGAGCGGATCAAAGTTCGTTCCATCGTCGGCCGCTTTCTCGAACATTCACGCGTCTACTATTTCCAGAACGCGGGGGAGTGCGAGATTTACTGCGGCAGCGCCGATTGGATGGACCGGAATCTATTCCGGCGCATCGAGGTTGCCTTCCCGGTGGAGGCGCCCGAATTGCAATCGCGGGTCATCGACGATTTGGAACTGTACCTGGCCGACGACACCCAGGCCTGGATCATGAACTCGACGGGCGGCTATGCCCGCGCCGAGGGCGCCGCCGACCATGTGTGCGCGCAGACCCGGCTCTTGAGCCTGTACGACGAGCGCGTGCCGCTCATCGACGGCTGACCAGCGACGGGCCGCGGCGGACCGCGGCGGCCTCGACGCTAAGCCTGGACGATGTTGAGGCGAAAGCCGGCGTCCTTCAAATAGAAGCGCTCCTGCTCGAGATCCTCGAGGGTGAGCGGATGCTCCTTCATCCACGACTGCGGCAGCACCATGTTCACGGTCCGCCCCTTGACCCGCAACTGCACCTCGGGCAGCGGCTGCGGGCTGCGCCCCCGGTGCAGCAGCACCGCGAGCCGCAGCACCACGACCAGGTACTCGGCGAGATGATCCCAGGGCGGCAGCAAATCCTCCAGCAGTTCGACCGAGAACTGCCTGCGATGCCCGCCGACCAAGGCCGACAGCAGCAGCTGTTCCTCGCGCGGGAACCCCGGCATGTCCGCGTGCTGCAGCAGGTAGGCGCTGTGCCGTTGATACTTGGAGTGCGCAATGTCGAGCCCCGTTTCGTGCAGTCGCGCGGCCCAACGCAGCATCAACTCCGCCAACGGATCCTCCAACCCCCACTCGGACTCGACCTGTTCCAGTAAATAGACCGCGGTGGCCTCGACCCGGTCGGCCTGCGCGCCGTCGACGTGGTAGCGCATCTCCATGGCGCGCACGCTGCGCAGGCGCGCGTCCTCATCGGTGAAGCGGCCCATAAGGTCGTAGAGCAGCCCTTCGCGCATGGCGCCTTCGGCCACCCGGACGCGGTCGACACCGAAGTTCTCGACGATCTCCAGGAGTATTGCAAGTCCCGCCGGAAATACTTCCGCGCGCTCCGAGTCCACGTCCTCGAGATCCAGCTCGTCCACATGACCCGCGGCGATGACGCGCTCGGCGAGCAGCCGCAGGTTGTCGAGCGTGATGCGGGGCGACTCGGGATTGAGCCGGCGCAGCACGTCGCCGATGACGCGCACCGTCCCGGAGCTGCCGAACACCGACAGCCAGCCGAGCTTGCGATAGGCCTCCTGGATGGGCTCGAGTTCGAGCCTGACCGCCGTGCGCGCGCGCTCGAAGCGTTTCTCGGAGATCTTGCCGTCGTCGAAGCAGATGGCGCTCAATCCCACGCAACCCACCGACAGGCTTTCGAGCAGCAACGGGTTGAAACCCTCACCGATCACCACCTCGGTGGATCCACCGCCTATGTCGATCACCAGCCGCTTGTCCGGGCTCATCGGGCTCGTATGCACGACGCCGGAGTAGATCAGGCGCGCTTCTTCCAGCCCGGAGATGATTTCGATGGGATGACCGAGCGCGGCGCGAGCGCGCTCCAAGAACCAACGTTTTCGCTTGGCGCGCCGCAATGCGTTGGTGCCGACCACGCGTACGCTGTCGGCGTGCATCGCCCGCAGCCGCTGCCCGAAGCGCTCGAGGCAGCGCAAGGCGCGTTCGGTCGCCGCGTCATCCAGCCGCCCGCTGTCGCCGAGGCCGGCGGCCAGTCGCACCATCTCGCGGAGACGATCCAGAATGACCAGTTGGCCGTGCGAATAACGCGCGACGACCATATGGAAGCTGTTGGAGCCCAAATCGACGGCGGCGAGCACGTCGGGAACGACACGGCCGCCGCTCATCTACAGGATCATTCTAGGCTGAGAACGAAGATCCGCAACCGCAGGTGGTTTTGGCGTTCGGGTTGCGGATGACGAACTGGGCGCCCTGAAGATCCTCTTTGTAGTCGATTTCCGCGCCCATCAAATATTGTGCGCTCATCGGATCGACCAACAGCTGCACACCGCGGTTTTCGACGCAGAAGTCGCCGTCCTCGATCTTTTCGTCGAAGGTGAATCCATACTGGAATCCCGAACAGCCTCCGCCCGAAACGAATACGCGCAGTTTGAGGTTGGGGTTCGATTCCTCGCGGATCAATTCGCCCACCTTGCCCGCCGCCGCGTCGGTGAAAACCAACACATCCGGAGGTGCCGGGGCCATATCGCCCTGAAGAGTGGATTCTGAGGT